>JAAYWN010000045.1 GCA_012516665.1 Erysipelotrichaceae bacterium | reverse complement strand
TGTCGCAATAGATTATACGATGGATTCTTTTATGTTCTCTATAACCCCGCTACAGATTCCTTACACAGTTTTTGGTACTGAACCAAAAAAAGACCGGGAATTCCCGATCTTAGTATTTTGTTGAAATGATCTTCATAAAGGCACGGTAGTCCTTGATCAGGCTGTCACACCATGCATCATAGTCCGGATCCTCGATCTTGCATTCCGGATGCTGTGCCATATAAGCAAAGTATTTCTGTATACCTGCCTGCAATGTGATCTCACAGCGGAAATCCGGGATCAGCTGTGTCATCTGATACTTGGAATACATATTAGAGAACTGCTTGTCTCCTAACAGTGTTTCAATATGATCGTATTTCGATGTACATGCCAAAGTATCTGAAGCAATATGGCAGATCCGCAGTTTCTTGCCTAACTGCGAAGCAATCTCCTGATAGATCATATCCCATGTAACAATAGCAGGATTGACGATATTGACCGTCTGGCCATTGGCCAGCGGATTGCCGATCATCTGAACAAAGTTATAGGCAAAATCGTCAGCGTGCATCATATGCCAGATTGCTTTGCCATCGCCATGAACGATGACGGATTTTCCATTCATGATCCGCGAGACTGTGCTCCAGCAGTTCTTTCCCTTTACGCTCAGCGGGATCCGATCCATGCTGTATGTCTGAGATGGGCGGACGATCACGACCGGAAAGCCAGTCGCTGCTGCATGGCGGAAGACATCTTCCGCAGCCTGCTTGTTCTGACCATACCGGCTGAAGCGATTCTTCTGTTCTGAATTCTCATTGAGCCAGACCGTATTTTCATGATTGAAAGTAACGACAGTAGATATAAAGAAGTACTGTTTAGTGCGGCCATTGAAGATGCGCACACGCTGCGAAGCAGTATTTGCATCATAGACCAAGAAATCCACAATGGCATCATACTTATCGCCGGCTGTTTCTCTTTCCAATGCGCCTGGTTCCTTGACATCGCATATGATCTGCTTTACATTTGCCGGCACTTCTTTTGTACCGCGGTTCAGGACCGCAACTTCATTCCTTACATCTTTGCTCAGCAGCTGCATGACTGATGATGAAATTGTGCCTGTGCCGCCAATAAGCAGTATTTTTCTCGTTTCCATACTTTACCCCTTTTACCTGCTCTATTATATGCCAAAAGCTCTCAGGACTCAAAAACATGAGAAGCAAACTCTGAAAGTATTGTATGATGGTCATAACGAGGCAGACAATGAAAGAATACGCGATCATGACGTTGAATCTGATGACCGATCATCTAATCCTGAATGGCAATGCATCTTTTGTCAAAAGAGCATCAGCGATCACAGCAATGATCAAAGAGCTTCATCCCGATCTGATCGGGGTACAGGAACTGACACGCACCATGTTTCCCTATCTGCAGGAAGTCTTTGCGGATTATGGGATCTTTGGGGATTCCCGGCATTCTCTGATCAATGATGAATACTCTTCAATCTTATACCGAAGAGACCGCTTTGATCTGATCGGCGGCGATACAAAATGGCTGTCCCATACACCTGATATACAGGGATCCAAAGTTCTACGTTCTGTCTATCCAAGGATTGTTACCTTTGGCTATCTCCGAGACAATGAAGATCAGGATATCTTTACCTTTGCCAATACCCATTGGGATTTCGCTCTTCCTGCAGCCAGAAATGAGCAGGCTGAGATCTTAGCCAAGATACTGATCGAACGGCAGAAAGGCAGCTGCACCTTTGTGACCGGTGATTTCAATACTGTCATTGCCTCTGATGCTCTGCATCTGTTTGGCAAAGCGCATCTAAAAGATACCGTAAGCGATGAACTGGGTTCTACCCTGCGCGGCTATTTCGGAAGCCAGAGCCATCAGCAGCATCCGATTGATCATATCTATGTATCTTTTGATGCTTCCATCTTAAATGTGCGAAAGATAACCATGAAATATCATCATGTCTATCCTTCCGATCATTATCCTGTCATTGCTTATATCGCTTTTTAATATATAAAAGAGCATCCAAGAGACGGTACCGCAGTTCTTCAGATGCTCTTTTTCATATTATGCTGCTAAATGCTTATTGACATAGGAGATGATATTTGAAGCATTGGCATAGGTCTCTGCTTTTTCACCATTGATGCCGACCAATGTCGGAGCCTGCATAATGTCATACTTCTTTGCCAATTCCGGATGTTCTTCTGCATCGATCAGAGTATAGGCAAAGTTCTTCTCCGCCAGCATCTTCTTGATCATTTTGCAGTTAGGACATGTCTTTGTTGTAAAGAGAAGGAATTCCTTCGGAGATACAGATACAGGCTTCTTCTCTTCTTCACGGAAATCAGCGACTGGATGAGCTGCACTGACATCGACCTTATATGTCTTGCGGTCCTTGAATTCCTGCGACTTGCCGGCATTCCAGTTCTTGACAGGACGGTAGTACCCCGTGATGCGCGAATAGACTTCTGTTTCGCCGCCGCACTTTGGGCACTTCCATACTTCACCGGCCAGATAACCGTCATTCGGACAGACGCTGTAGGTCGGCGAAAGTGTGTAATACGGAAGCTTATAATTTTCAGCGATCTTTTTGACCAAAGTCGCAGCCGATTTCCAATCTGACAGACGTTCCCCGAGGAAGGCATGAAAGACGGTCCCAGAAGTATAAAGAGTCTGCAGTGGATCCTGAATATCAAGAGCTGTAAAGATATCATCCGTATAGCCTACCGGCAGATGCGAACTGTTGGTATAGTATGGCGTACCGTTCTGATTGGCCGTAATGATATCCGGATATTTGTCCTTATCATGTTTTGCCAAACGGTATGTCGTTGACTCTGCCGGCGTTGCTTCGAGGTTGTACAGATCGCCATATTCTTCTTGGTAATCCGACAGACGTGTCCGCATATGCTTCAGTACTTCCGCGGCAAATTCCTGTGTCTCTTTATGCGTCAGATCCTTGCGCAGCCAATTTGCATTCAGACCGACTTCATTCATACCGATCAGACCGATCGTGCTGAAGTGGTTCGCAAAGGTACCAAGATATCTCTTCGTATATGGATACAGACCGCCTTCCAGCAGCTTTGTGATCACTGTCCTCTTCGTCTTCAGAGAACGTGCGCTGATATCCATAATGTGATCAAGGCGCTTATAGAAATCTTCTGGATTCTTGGCAAGATATGCAATTCTTGGCAGATTGATCGTTACAACACCGACCGAACCTGTTGATTCACCAGATCCAAAGAAACCGCCGCTCTTCTTTCTCAGTTCACGCAGATCAAGACGCAGTCTGCAGCACATTGAACGGACATCGCTTGGCTCCATATCTGAATTGACATAATTGGAGAAATAAGGCGTGCCATACTTCGCTGTCATTTCAAACAGCAGGCGATTGTTCTCGGTATCCGACCAGTCAAAGTCTTTGGTAATAGAATATGTTGGAATTGGATACTGGAAGCCTCTGCCGTTATAGTCACCTTCGACCATTGTTTCAATAAAGGCCTTGTTGACCATATCCATTTCTTTCTTGCAGTCCTTATACTTGAAATCCATTTCTTTCCCGCCGACAAGCGCTGGCAGTTCTGCCAGATCATTCGGTACGATCCAATCCAAAGTGATATTTGTGAACGGTGCCTGGGTGCCCCATCTGGACGGTGTATTGACACCATAGATAAAGGACTGCACGCACTGCTTTACTTCTTTATAAGACAGATTGTCTTTCTTAACGAAAGGAGCCAGATAGGTATCAAAGGAAGAGAATGCCTGTGCACCTGCCCATTCATTCTGCATGATGCCTAAAAAGTTGACCATCTGATTGCATAATGTGCTCAGATGATTTTCCGGACCGCTGGTGATCTTGCCTGGCACGCCGCCAAGACCTTCCTGGATCAGCTGCTTTAAGGACCAGCCGGCGCAGTAGCCTGTCAGCATGCTCAGATCATGGATGTGGATATCACCGCTGCGATGTGCTTCAGCGATCTCCTGATCATAGACTTCGCTCAGCCAATAGTTGGCTGTGATAGCACCGGAATTGGAAAGGATCAGGCCGCCGACAGAATATGTGACCGTACTGTTCTCCTTGACACGCCAATCCAGGGCCTTCAGATAACTGTCGACCAGTTTCTTATAATCTAAAGATGTATTCATGACATTGCGGATATTCTGTCTCTGTTTCCGATACAGAATGTATGCTTTGGCAACATCCGCATATCCCGCTTCTGACAGGACCTTTTCAGCTGAATCCTGAATGTCTTCAACATCAATGACATCATCCTTGATCTTCTTTTCAAAATCACTGGTGACCCGCAGGGCAACTAAACTGATGACACTGTCATCATAGTTTCTGCCGCATGCCTCAAATGCTTTCTTAATAGCATCCGTGATCTTCTGCAGATCAAATGCAGCAATCTTTCCATCTCTCTTTTTTACTTGATACATATCAATTCTCCTTCAGTCCCCTGCATTCCGCTGCCGGGATCACTTGACGCACTGCGTCTCTCAGTTCATTCATTTCTTCTGCACTGTAAGCAGAATAGCCTTCCTGGATCAGATGTCCGCTGTCTTGGAACTGCTGCAGATAATACTTCTTCGCCGGCTTGATCCATGCCGCTAAAGCAAGCAGATCTTCTTTGGTATGCAGTTCTTTCACGACCGTGGTACGGAATTCATAATCGACCGTGCCCTTCTTCAGAAATTCAACAGACTTTTCAATATTCTCAATAGAGAAGCTTTCCGCATCCATACCGACTGTTTCAGCATATTTCTCTTTGCAGTTCTTGATATCCATTGCTACATAATCGATACAGCCGCTCTCCACATATTCCTGAAGCTTCTCAGGCATTGAGCCATTTGTATCGAGCTTCACAAGATAGCCCATCTTCTTAATACGTTTGATCAATTCCAAGGTATCCTGCAGCATCGGTTCACCGCCGCTGATGCATACACCATCGAGGAGCCCCTTCCGCTTTTCAAGATACTGCATGATCTCTTCCGGATCATAGTATTCGTAATCTTCCGGCAGGAAGACCAGATCGCGGTTGTGACAGAACGGGCACTTGAAGTTGCATCCCGCTGTAAAGATCGTACTGGCAACTTTCTCCGGATAATCCAGCAGTGTCATCTTCTGGATGCCGCCGATCCTCAGTTTGGAGAAATCGATCATATTCTCCTGCGGATTCAGTCTTTCACTGCTGTTCTCTGCCACCTGCGCCATTAAGCTCTCAAAGGAAGCAAAATCGTTTCCTTCCGCCAATATCGCACGGCATTGATTGCGGTATTCATAGATATCATTGACGATCTTAGAAGCCTTATCCGTTGTATATAGTCGCTTTACGCGCTTATCATTTTCATCCTGCTTTGCCTGTACATATCCCTGATCGATCAATCTGGTCACAGATTTGGTCGTCGTTCCCTTATCTACGCGTGTTGCATTTGTCACATCCTGCATGGTCACGCCTTTATGTTCATTAATATAGAGAAGGAAAATCAGCTGTCCTGACCCCATATCATACTGTGCCAACACATGATCGTAATATTTCTGCGTATTCCGATAAAGGATGGATAAATTCAGCATAAAGCTGCTGTTCTCTGCCATTTATCTCTCCTGTTCATTCGATAGTTGGATTTCCAACCATTTCTAGCTTTATTCTAGCTGAGAGATCTCAGAATGCAATCCAAATCATTCATAATTCTCTAAGTTTTATCAAAACCGTGAAAATTTTTTGAAAATATATTGGGATACCATCTGCGAAAATGTTTCACAAAAAGCGTGTCTCATTTCTTCTGCCAGATCACAAATTATGAAATACTAAGAAATGAAAATATATTTTCCCGCACCATTAAAAGAAGAACATCACAATTCCAAATTACAAGAGTTTCATTTCAAAAGTTCTCTGATAAGATTCAATATAGTGAGCTGAGGGGGATACAATGAATAACGATAACGAAACAATTACTTTGCCATGGGAAGATAAGAAAGAAGAGGATACTTCATCGGTATCTGCACCATTATCGCAGGATGAGCTTGAAGAAGTTCTCTTTGAGATACGCTATTAATACTGTTTCTACATCATGCATGCATAGGGAATAATATTTCTCACATATTTTTGCGTAAATTCTATTGACGTGCTTATTTCCTGTGCTATATTGGTGTTGAAGAGTGTGTTACTGGTTTAATTGCAGGCATTAACTCATTGGAATCTTTATGTTTCTGATGAGTTTTTATTATGTTTAAAGGAGAGTTTGTGATGCTTTTTAATAGGAAAAAGAAAATCTGCAGTCCATGCAGCGGACAGATCAAAGAATTATCTCAGGTAGAAGATGAAGTATTCTCCAAGGGACTGGCAGGTGATGGGTTTGCGGTTGTACCAGAAGAAGATCTTGTACTGTCACCAGTGGATGGAACAGTTTCCATGATCTTTCCTACAAAGCACGCCATTGGCATTAAGGACAGCGAGGGAAAAGAATTTATTATCCATATCGGTATTGATACAGTCAAGCTGAAGGGAAAAGGCTTTCAGGTCCTCGTCAGTGAAAATCAAAAAGTCAGAGCTGGCGTACCGCTTGTAAAGGTCGATTATTCTGTACTGAAGCAGAATGGCCTTGGCACAGATATCATCATCCTGCTTGGTGCAGGATTGAAAATGCATTTATCTGTATCTGGCTTTGTCAGATCCGGGCAGGAGGTTGGTACATGTGACTGATTATCTTATTACATCTGTATTGAATCACAATACGGTAAGATGCCGCCAGGAAAAATCACAGAACGAAGTGCTTGCTTACGGTACCGGCATTGGTTTCAACCACAAAGCAGGTGACCGCATCGATTCTGAAAAGTTCACCAAGATGTATGAGATCAAAGATATCAAGATGACCAAGCAGTGTGAAGAACTTCTGCGTTCCGTAGATCTGGCTGTTCTGGATGTATCTGAGGAGATCATTCAGCAGGCAAGCAGAGAGTTCAACATCAAGCCTGACAATCATCTTCATATCGCATTGCTGGATCATATCAACTTCAGTGTCAGAAGATACCGAGAAAATATAGTTGTCTCCAATATCTTTCTGGAAGAAACAGAGTGCATGTATCCCAAAGAATTTCAATTCTCTGAACGCATGCTGCATCTGTTAAATGAAAAGCTGAATATCCATCTGCCTTTGGCAGAAGCTGGCTTCATCTGTATGCATATTCACGCAGCAATGCATGGTGAGAAAGCAAGCTACAGTGCCATGATGGTCCATATTGTTAAAGACTGTATGAACTTGATCGAAACAAAATATCACATTCACTTGGATCGCCAGAGCATCTTATATCAGCGTATGGTCATCCATCTGAAATTTGCGATAAAACGTGCATCAGAGAATGTATCTCTGGACAATTTCTTAGAGAATATCATTCCGGAAAAATGCCGTGATGCGTATGATACAGCAAATGATATAGCACAGCTGCTCTCGGATAATTACAGTATCACGATCAGTGAAAGTGAAAAATGCTATCTTGCCGTCCATATTCAGAACATCGTGATGCAGAATTCAAAGGAATCATCCTGATCAATTTCAGGTGATGCATGATGAGATCATGGATAGATGTTTTCATTATGCCCATAAGGAGGAAAGTTATGTTCAAACAGCTTCAAAAGATCGGCAAAGCCTTCATGCTGCCAATCGCAATTCTGCCAGCTGCCGGCTTGCTTCTTGGCATTGGAGGAGCATTATCCAATCCAACCACGGTAGCTACGTATCCAATTCTCAACAATCAAGTTCTTCAAGGCATTTTCCAGATCATGAGTGCCGCCGGCAACGTTGTGTTTGCAAATCTATCCTTGCTGCTATGCGTTGGTCTGTGCATCGGTCTGGCAAAACATGATAAAGGGACCGCTGCTTTAGCTGGTGTTGTAGGCTACCTTGTCATGAATGCTACTATTTCTGCAATGCTTACGATCTTCAATCCAAATGGTGCTGCCATCGATACTGGTGTTGTCGGTGCAATTGTTGTCGGTCTTGTTGCCGTCAATCTGCATAACAAATATCAGAATATTGAGCTTCCGCAGTTCCTTGGCTTCTTCGGCGGATCAAGATTTGTTCCTATCGTCACATCCTTCGCTGCTATCTTTATTGGATGTGCCTTCTTCCTGATCTGGCCGCCATTCCAGAATCTGCTTGTTTCCTTAGGCGACGTTATATCTAAGACAGGTCCTGTCGGTACCTTCTTCTATGGTTTCTTAATGAGACTGTGCGGTGCTGTCGGTCTGCACCATATGATCTACCCGATGTTCTGGTATACAGAACTGGGCGGTGTCGAAATGGTACAGGACGTCTCTGTTGCCGGTGCACAGAAGATCTTCTTTGCTCAGCTGGCTGATCCAACGCATGTCGGTCTCTATACCGAAGGTACAAGATTCTTTGCCGGACGCTTTGCGACGATGATGTTCGGCCTGCCTGCCGCATGCTTAGCAATGTATCACTGCGTACCAAAGGAAAGAAGACCACGCTATAAAGGTCTGTTCATCTCTGTTGCATTGACTTCCTTTGTTACCGGCATTACAGAACCAATTGAATTCATGTTCTTATTCGTCAATCCTCTT
>JAAYWN010000004.1 GCA_012516665.1 Erysipelotrichaceae bacterium | reverse complement strand
GCAGGATGGCAAGCTGTTCTCCGGTGATATCTACTCCAACATTACGATTACTGCACCATGGCTGACCCTGGATGATGCCTGGAAAGCTGCCGAGATGGCAGGGATCGCAGATGACATCCGTGATATGCCGATGGGCATGAATACCATGATCTCCGAAGGCAGCGGCGGTGTATCCGGCGGCCAGAGACAGCGTATCCTGATTGCCCGTGCCATCGCAGCTCAGCCGAAGATCCTGATGCTGGATGAAGCGACCAGCGCCCTGGACAACATTACCCAGAAGACAGTATCGGATTCCCTGAATCATCTGAAGTGCACCCGTATCGTGATTGCCCATCGGCTCTCTACCATCAAACAGTGCGACCGCATCATCATGTTAACCGGCGGCCAGATTGTGGAAGACGGCACCTATGACCAGCTGATTGCCCAGCAGGGCAAGTTCGCCAAGATGGTGGAACGTCAGCGTCTCGATGTCAATGAGCACGACCCGGAACCAACAGATTCCGTTCCGGCTGCCGCATAAAGTACCACCCTCGCAGTTCACTCCAATACCGGACCCTTCACGCAGAAAGGCCCGGTATTTTATATTCGCTGATTATAATGAATCTGTAAGCAATCTGACTGGAAAGCACATGCATGAAAGATATGCAATCAGCATGCCTGCATGTTCATGCACCGCACCGTCACAAGCGGCATTCCGGAAACGCTGAAGATGGATGAAGCGGTCCCCCTCGGGATGGAGCAGGTTACACCGTTGGACAACGGTGGTTTTATACATTTGTTGCTGCTCTCATCGATTCATATCCTTTTTACTGCTCTACTGAAAAAGGCATCCATTACAGATGCCGATGTGTTCACTTCCAAACCGCCTTACTTGGATTGGCGAGTTGCTCAAAATGTTGGAATTTCGTAAAGTAATTGTAATATTTCCATTACAGTTTTCTCATGTTTCAAACCAATTTTCACTTCAAATGTTCAAGTATTTCTTTTGCAACGCCGTCTCCATCAAGACCATATTTCACCAAGAGATCTTTCCATGGACCGCTCTCTGCAAAACGATCCTTCATACCCATTCTATGTATCGGACGGGGAACTCTTTCAGAAGCAATTTCGCAAATCAGTCCGCCAAGTCCACCAATGACGTTATGCTCTTCAACTGTAAATATTTCATCGTGATTTTTTAACACTTCCACAACGCCTTCTTCATCAATCGGTTTAATGCAGCAAACATCAACGACTGTTAAATCAATACCTTTTACCTTTAAAATTTCTGCTGCTTGAAGAGCAGCAGAAACCATAATACCGCATGCAAAAACCGCTACTTTTGTGCCTTTACGAACAGCATTGATCTTTGAAAAATCAAAATGTTTGTTATCATCATAAACATCCGCAACTCCTACACGCCCTGTTCGAATATAGACAGGGCCTTTAATTCTTGCAGCATATTTTACAACAGCCTTTGTTTCAGCTGCATCAGCAGGCACCATAATCCGCATTCCAGGAATTGCGCGAATAATAGCAATATCTTCAATTGCCTGATGAGACTCTCCGTCTTCGCCGACTGTGATACCTGCGTGGGAACCGCACACTTTCACATTTAACTGCGGGTATGCAAGAGAGTTGCGAATCTGCTCCCATGCTCTGCCTGTTGCAAACATCGCAAAGGAAGATGCAAATGGAATATAACCCGAAGCCGCAAGTCCAGCAGCATGTCCGATCATGTCGGCTTCAGCAATGCCCATATCAAAGAATCTTTCAGGCACTGCCTTTTGCGCAATTGCAGATTTTGTAGATCCCGCTACATCTGCATCAAGCACAACAACTTTTGCGTTTTCTTTTACAAGTTCAGCTAATGCTTCACCATATGCTTCTCTTGTTGCTTTCACCATTACTATTCCGCCTCCAATTCAAGCATTGCTTGCTTGTATTGTTCTTCATTTGGTGCTTTTCCATGCCATCCAACCTGATTTTCCATGAATGATATACCTTTTCCTTTAATTGTCTTGGCAATGATGACTGTTGGCTGTCCTTTTGTATTTCTTGCTTCCATAAATGCTTTCCTCAAAGAACTAAAATCATGTCCATCCGCATAAGCAACATGCCATCCAAATGCTTTGAATTTATCATCAATGGGATTTGGTCCAATGACATCATCTGTTTTTCCGTCAATCTGAAGACCGTTGGAATCTAATATGACACATAAATTATCATTTCGATAATGAGCCGCTGCCATAGCCGCTTCCCAGATCTCGCCTTCTTCGCATTCGCCATCACCAATTAAGCAGTATATTCTATGTTTGTTGCATGACAATTTATTGGCAATTGCCATTCCATCAGCAGCAGCCAAGCCTTGTCCCAAAGATCCTGTAGACATATCAACACCTTTAGTTTGATTCATATTTGGATGTCCCTGCAATTTTGAATTGATATGACGAAACGTAGAAAGAGTATCGTATCCAATGATTCCACTTTCTGCCAATACTGCATAGAGCAATGGAGATGCGTGTCCCTTAGAAAGAACAAAGCGATCTCTGTCAATTCCATCTGCATTCTCTGGTGTGATATCCATTACTTCAAAGTACAAAATGGTCAAAATATCAGCAGCACTAAGAGATCCGCCTGGATGGCCAGCCTGTGCGCAATAAACTTCATACACAATATTCTTACGGATGTTTTTTGCATGGGACTTCAGTTCCTGATTATTCATTTCTTTGCTCCTTCTGTTTTTGAAATAAGAGGCATGACAACCTCTTATTCCTATTATTTATTCAATTTATAGTAATCAAGCATCTCACGGATTTTTTCATCTTGTGCAGGTGTTGAATCTGCAACCGGCTTTCTTGCCGGCCCGACTTCAGCTATCTCAGCCAGTTCTATAGAACGTTTAATCATTGAAGGAACAGTTCCGAGTTTAAGCACGCCCCTCAGCACATCTATATCTTTCTGTAACTTTTTAGCTTTTTCTTTATTTCCTGCCTTTAAAGCATTCCACAAAGGAACAACTGTATCGACGATAACATTGGAAGTGCCTGCAACAGCACCCGTTGCACCAAGAGCAAAAGCCTCAGAAATCTTAGAATCAGAACCAACCATCACTTTTAAAGATGTTCCATCTGCAGCCTTAATATAACTTTTAAGATTCTCCATATCTCCAGAACTATCCTTAATTCCTTGAATATTTGGTACCTCATGTGCTAATTTTTCAACCACAGATGCCGAAATGTTACAACCAGTGGATTTCGGGATATTATAAAGCATCACGGGAATACTGACAGATTCAGCAATCGATTTATAATGGTTATACAGTTCCTCATCCGTTGGTTTGATAAAGTATGGCGTAATAACAGAAAGCACATCAGCGCCAGCAGTTTCAAACGCTTTTGATAATTCAATTGCTTCTCTAGTAGAACATGTGCCACTTCCTGCATATACGGGAACTCTATGATTAACAATCTTTACTACAGCATTTACAAATTCGATTTTTTCATTATGCTCAACAACATGGAACTCCCCGTTAGACCCTAGCGGAAAGATTCCGCTGACGCCATGATCAATTAAATAATTGATCAGATTTTTTGTGGCATCGATATTCAGAGATT
>JAAYWN010000044.1 GCA_012516665.1 Erysipelotrichaceae bacterium | reverse complement strand
CTTTTTTCATAGGAGTACGTTTACACAAGATTATTTAAACACTCTGCACTGCATGTCAGCAATGATAATGGTATTGCCATAGAGTATGAATTGGATGGAAGAAGAAAGGAGATCCGTCTGTTTTAAGAAAACAAGCATACAATAGGGATCTTCCTGCTTCATTGAGGGCCGCTTATGAAGATGAGCGGCTATTATAGTATAGGGAAGGCCGATGCCTATAAAAAAGTGATATCTCCATAGGAGGACATCACTTTATAAGAAATATGTTTAGCTTACTTTACGTAGATATAGCCGATATTTGCTTGGAAACCATCACCGGAAGCAGATACCCAGCGCTCATTGTAATGACCGTTGTAGTTGCCCTCAATGATATGAACAGCTGAACCATCGGCAGATACCTGGTCAACATAAGCAACATGGTGAGAATATACAGCGACAGATCCAACCGCCGGAGATCCTCCTGTGGAATAGCCATCAGAACTTGCACTGTAGAGCCAAGAACCAGCATCACCGAAGTTCGGTAAGGAAACACCTAAGTTCTCATAGACAGCTTCCCAAGCACCTGCTGTGCAGTTGCTCCAGCCGCCAGAATATGGATTCGATCCAGATACACCGTAAACTTTTCCGCTGCTTGTCGTTGTGGTCTGCGCAGCTGCCAGAGCAGCAGCCTCTTTGGCCTTCTTTTCTTCAGCAGCCTTTTTCTCTTCAGCTTCCTTCTTTGCAGCAGCTTCTGCTTCTTCAGCAGCGGCTCTTGCATCTAAGACCTCCTGCGGTGTCTTGACAGTGACATTCAGGACAGCCGTTGTGCTGTAGCCTTCCGCATTGACAGCCGTATAAGAAGCATAATAATCACCATCAACGTTCATATTGACGTTGTCGACTTCCTTCAATACAGGAAGTGCACCGGAATCATCAGAGATGGAAGAAATGTAGGAAGACGGGTTCCATGCATCACCATTATTGACAACAACACTGACCTTCTTCAATTTCAATGTTGGAGTAGAAGTCTTTACGACATTGATCGCAGCTGTTTCTGTAATTGAATAGCCAAGCGATTTTGCCGAATCATCGTACTGAGTTAAACCAATCTTGATCGTAACTGACTGAATGCCAGGTTTGTTCATATTCAATCCCGAGACAGCCATCTGACTGTTGGCAATATCAATATTGTTCAGAATGATATTGCTGTCCTGCTCGGCAAGCTTCTCAATAACTAAAGTCTTTAAGGTATCGGTTGAATATGGATCACTGGAATTCAGTGAATAGACAGCCATCTTTTTCCCGGCATCATCAGCAGCGGCAACCTTCTGCGTAGGAATCAGCATTCCTGTAATGGCAGCAGCTCCGATAACTGGCAGGACATATCTCATAGGGCTTTTATTGTGATTTAAATTTTTCTGCATGCACCCATTTTAGTCAACAGTGAATTGCTCAGTCAACCTTTTTCAGTCATTTCACACACCTTTCACACTAAATAATACCCAAAAATACTCCAAAAAATCATAAAAAAAGTGTCATAAACGCCTTTGTTGAGCGAAATGACACGGTTTTCATACATTTACATACTTAGAAATAGATATATCCGATCAATGGCTGAGAAGATGTCCCGCCATTGGCAGCCCAGCGTTCATTGTAGTGACCGCAGTAGCCGCCTTCAATCAGATATACTGAAGAACCATCTGCGGAAACAGCACTGACGTAGGCAACGTGGCCATAGTACACTGCCACCGATCCTGCTCTTGGTGCACTGCCGACAGAATATCCTGCAGCCTGTGCACTTGCCAGCCAATTGGTCGCACTGCCGAAGCTAGGAAGTGCAATGCCTAAATTCTCATAGACGGCCTGCCATGCTCCATAGGTGCAGTTGGACCAGCCTCCGCTGTATGGGTTGGATCCGGAATTGCTGTAGCTCAGAGAAGAAACGGAAACTGCCTGCTGCGCTGCTTTTTCAGCGGCAGCCTGCTGTGCTGCTTCTTCTGCTGCTTCTGCTTCTGCCTGCGCTGCCAGCTCTTCTGGTGTAGGACCAGGAGTCGTGACATTGACAGTCATAGATGCTTTGGAAGTCTGTCCTTCTAAGTCAATGACGGTGTAGACAGCCTCATAAGTTCCATCGGTGCTGGTATCAACATTGCCGCTCTCCTTCAATGCAGGGAGCTTTCCTGTTTCGTCGTAGAGATACTTGATGTAGGATGATGCATTCCATTCATCGCCATTGTTGAGATTGACGGTGTCTGATGTGAGCTGAATGACGGGAGATGTGTCTTCGGTTACTTTTACGGCTGCGACTTCAGTATAACTTGTCGACAGCGTTTCCTTTCCACTCGTCAGATGCAGGGTCGCATTTTGAAGGCCTGTTTTGGTACTGTCGAAGCCGACGGCTGTAAGAACAGAGGAATCTTCAGAAATCGCTTCAGAAGAATCTGCTGTTTCGATCATCTGCTTTTTCAAAGTGCCCAGAGGGTCGCTGTCCGAAGAAGACAAAGTATAAATGTGCGTCTCTTCAGCAGATTGTGCATCCGTTCCAACTGCCATGACAGGCAGCACAGAACCGGTCAGCATCACAGCTGCGCAGAACATAAAGAATGTCCTGAGTGTTCTCTTTTTGTTGTGTTTTTTCTGCATGCCGAACACCATACTGGGTAAATCCCACTTTTGGCAAGCATTTTGTTCCATTTCACACACCATTCCCACAAAAAAGCGCTTACAATAGTGCAAATTCATAAAAAATTCACCATTTCGGCAAAAATGCGTTCCATGGAACAAAGGAGGTTTCAATGCTATAATTTAGGGCAATGAAAACAGTGATTCAAAGAGTAGAAAATGCATCCGTTTCTATTGCCGGAAAAGTCCATGGCAGGATCGACCGGGGATATATGATCTTGGTCGGAATCCAGGACGAAGATTCTTCGCTGACGGTAAATAAAATGGCAGATAAGATTGCCAATCTGCGGATCTTTGAAGATGAAAATGGCAAGATGAATCTGAACCTGGACCAGGCCCATGGAGCCATTCTTTCCATCAGCCAGTTCACTTTATATGCGGACTGCCGCAAGGGAAATCGGCCTTCTTTTGATGCTGCGGGAGAACCGGTGCATGCAAAAGAAATGTATCTCTTATTTAATAAGGATATGAGAGAAAGGGGATTTCAAGTAGAAGAGGGCATCTTTGGGGCTGATATGAAAGTAGAACTGCTGAATGATGGACCGGTCACGATCATACTGGACTCGGATCATGATCTTCATCGCTGAGAGGGAAATATGACAACAGATATTATATATGGAAGCGAATTGTCCAAAGAATTGAAACAGGGAATGAAGGCACAGGTAGATCTGCTGAAGCAGGGGGGAAAACGGATCCCAAGCTTGGCCGTTATATTGGCGGGAGATGATCCTGCTTCCTTGTCTTATATCAAAGGAAAAGAAAAGGCATGCGCAGAGATCGGCATTCTGTCGCAGATGCACCATCTGCCAGCTGATGTATCGCAGCAGGAACTGGAGAAATGCATCCGGTCATGCTCGGAGGATGGAACAGTGGATGCAATCTTAGTACAGTTGCCGCTGCCGAAGGGACTGGATGATGAAAAGGCGATTGCCTGCATTGATCCAGCGAAAGATGTTGATGGACTGCATCCGATGAATTTCGGCAGATTCTTTATGAATCAGCCGTCATTTGTGCCATGTACGCCGCTAGGCATCATGGAGATGCTGAAGAAGATGAACTGCGATCCTGATGGAAAGCATGCGGTCGTCGTTGGCCGGTCAAAGCTTGTCGGAACACCTGTGGCAAGATTACTGCAGAATGCCAACGCTACTGTTACGATCTGCCATTCACATACAAGAGATCTGAAAGAAGTGACAAAGACCGCAGACATCCTGATTGCGGCGATTGGGAAAGCAAAGATGCTGGATGCTTCCTATATTAAAGAAGGAGCGTATGTTATTGATGTAGGGGTCAGCCGTATGGCGGATGGGCACCTTGCAGGCGACTGCGATATGGCATCGATGATGGGGAAAGCGGCTGCGATCACACCTGTGCCTAAGGGCGTAGGACCGATGACGATTGCAATGCTGCTGAAGAATACACTGAAAGCGTATCAGATGAGGGAAGATCATGAATGAGATTGAATATGGGCTCAATGATATTGTAGAAATGAAGAAGGAACATCCGTGCCATCTGTCCAAATACTGGAAGATCATTCGCGTGGGTGCGGATATCAAGATCAAATGTCAGGGATGTGGAGCAGTCGTGATGTTTCCAAGACACGAATTTGAGCGTAAAATGAAAAAGCTTGTGGAAAAAGCTCCACAGAATGAAGAATAGAAAGAGGTATTGAAATGTCATTGACCGCAGGAATCGTTGGCTTGCCGAATGTAGGCAAATCCACGCTATTCAATGCAATTACCAACAGTCAGGTACTGGCTGAGAATTATCCATTTGCGACGATCAGCCCAAATGTCGGCGTCGTAGAGGTGCCGGATCAGAGAATGGAGGACTTTGTAAAGATCTTCAAGCCGAAAAAGACGATCTATACAACGTTTGAATTTACCGATATTGCTGGTCTGGTCAAGGGTGCATCCAAAGGAGAGGGACTGGGCAATCAGTTCCTGGGAAATATCCGGCAGACAGATGCGATCATCCATGTTGTCAGATGCTTTGATGATTCGAACATTGAACATGTGGAAGGCTCTGTTGATCCGGTGCGTGATATTGAAGAGATCAATCTGGAACTTGCACTGTCAGATCTGGAAAGTGTACAGAACCGCATTGCCAAAGTTGTTAAGAAGGCACAGACAAAAGATAAAGATGCTGTAAAAGAAATGGATACTCTGTCGAAATTTGAGAAAGCACTGCAGGCAGG
>JAAYWN010000200.1 GCA_012516665.1 Erysipelotrichaceae bacterium | reverse complement strand
TTTTTGGTCATATATTCTCTCCAATTTTGTATAAACTAAATAAATACATATGTTTTCAATTCAAAGTTGCATTTGTGAATGCAACTTTTATCTAAAAATTATACTAGCACAATTTTATATAAAAATTGCCCCACGATAATTAGGCTTGGCTTGCATTAATCAGATATTAAATAATAGTATTTCGATATATTTTTGTACAGAAAGCAAGATAACCATGTAATTAATTTGGCAAAAACACCGTCTGATCATCCGCTGGCAAAGTCTCCTGTTTGATTGTTTCCGCATTCATCACCTTTGTCATCTCTGTTCTTGCAAATCGCACCTGTTCAGAAATCGGATCAGAAACATACAATTCCATTGCTCCCATTGAAGCAGTCGGACTATATTCTCCAACACCGCCAAGATGATAACTTACAAAATTCCATTGAGAATTTTCGTTAAGCTGTTTTTGAGCTAATTTATATATGTCATCTGCATCAAAATTTGTAAGAAAATTCTTTTGAAGCTTATCTAATAAACTGTTAAAATTAGAGATTATTGCTTTACCAGTTAATTTGCTTAGTATTCCCCGAAGAACAATTGCTTGGTGTTCATTTCTTCCATAATCACCGTTTGACAATGCATGCCTTTCTCGAACATATGTTAGTGCTTGGTTTCCATCAAGATGAATATTGCCTTCGTTAAATGTATAGCTGCCTCCGTAAGAAGTTCCGCCAACTGAGGCCTTTTCTGAGCAAGTAAATGCGTATGGATTGTAAATGTCGATTCCTCCAACTGCATCTACTATATTGTAAAATGTCACAAAGTTAACCTCAACATAATTTTTAATATAACCAAAGCCAAATTCTTGATTCAGGCCGGCTACACTATTCATTAATCCATTGTTCCCCAAATGGGTTAATTTATCATAACGATTTTCTAATGCTGGATTTTTTACATACCAGTCTCTTGGTATAGAAATCAATAAAACCTGATGATTCATTGGATCAACAGTCAACAAAATATTTACATCCGTTCTTGTATATGGAGTGACTTCTGTTTCGCGTGAATCAGATCCTGCAATAAATACCATAAATGAACTATTTGTAATATCTTTCACGGTCTTTGCATCAGGTTTTTCTGTTTCGATTTGCACATTATCTACAACTGAATAAATAACTTGTGTATCTGATTTAAAATTTTCATATCCCGGTATATCGCTAATTGCATCTTCAAAAGTTTCATTCAATAATAAAACATCGCCCTTACCGTTATATAATGTAGAGACCGCACTCATTACATCTTGATCTTCAATTGTTTTTATTTTGCTTACATCTAATTGTTTCTCAATATCATCAATCGCATATTCTTCATTATTATTACTCTGTTTTTGAATAATAAAACTCGAATTCATATAATCGTTCAATTCTAAAGACGTTTCTATATTACTAAAAATGTTCGTATGCGACTTTTTATATTCCGAAGTCATGACATATGCATTAATCCGTATACTCTGGGTATTTGTGGGTTCAGCAAATAATCCAATAGCTTTTGTTTGAATTATCGAAAGGCTGAATGATCCAAAAAACATTGTGGCAGAAAGCACGCAATTCATTATAATAGTGACAATTTTCCCATTCTTTTTTTTATTGTGAATCGTAAAATATAATAAAATTGCCATTATTACAAATAGGATTGCTGTCAAAGGTATTTTATATTTTCCAGGGAATATGATTGATGTAAACATAATCACAAAAAACACAGTTATCGCAAGCAATAGACAAAGATAAGAAATCATTGTCCAATTAATTTTTTTATTATGTTTATTTTCTGACATCAAAATTAATCTCCCCCAAATTGAACATATCAATTAATCTAATATATAAATCATTCGACTAAGCATGCATAAATATTTTCTCTTGCAGAATAGCAGAATTGTTTAAAAAATTGTGGAATAGATTTTTCTGAAAAAGGATACAACAATGAACGAATCAAGCAGCATATCAACCATTTCACACCCATCAAAGCATTGAATAGAAGAGAACGAACCAACATGAACATCTTTGGATTGACCACGTTCCGGTGTACGGAATATCAGGATAGGCTGACCAGAGGAAACTACTGTTACAATCGCGGTAACAGATATTCACGATAATCAACCGTGACAAGCGGATAATGATTGCGTCATCAATGAATCAGATGAGACATATCATCCTGTTAAGGCATGTAAAATGATCGTATCAAGAATAACTAAAAAGAGACAGCTTTAGCAACTATCTCTTCCGTAATGCACATTTTTCACGAATTTGCTTAACATTAACAAATCGCAACCATTTCATTCAAATATATCAAACTTCGTTTATCAGATAAATTCATTTACTATAATTTGTATATACCGCTCTTTAGAGCGCACTTGCTTATTTTAAGCAGCAGGACAAAATAATAAAGTTAAATTTATAGGAATTTCTTATGCCATATTTATGTATTTTTTCTTTAACTATAGAAATATATCACAATCTGCCGATTAAAAATAATCAGCTCACACAATTTACACATAATATACATTTCATTTATTTTCCTTTATTCGTTATTTCTTATATATAATCGCTATTTTTCTATGATTAATTGCTGAGCCGTTCCGGAGAGAAGATCCCGTAGTGATATTCGCCATATGCACGGTATAGGTCAATGGGCATCTTCTGTTGACATATGTCTGCGACATTCACTGAAGATGGCTGTCTCATCAGCCCCATATATGTCGTGGATCTACGCTTCTTGAGCTCGATCATGTACTTCCGGTGTTTCTTGAATACGAGCCAGTCAATATAACCCTGGAGATGCTTTGTCGATATCCCATGGGCTCTTCTCATCAAGCTCTTTCGTTCTGTGTGGAGCTCGTTGCAGTCGCCAAGGCTGTTTCCCTTGGCTGTCGTAAATACCTGTTTGCCACCGATGACTGATGCCGGCCAGTTCCTTGCTCACTAGGCTCGTCTTGTGCTTTCCTCTTTTCTTAGAGATCCTAGGCATGTCCTCTTTTCTGGTGCCCTTCAGGTTGATCTTGGTATATGTGGCATCCAGCTCCACCTGCCATGAACTCCACCCAGGTCAGGAACTTTGCTGGAGAATGAGAAAAGAAGGTGCCTGTTGTGGCCATGAATACTGCACCGCAGTCCTTGCATCTGTACTTCTGCCTGTGTTTCGGATGGAAGCCGTTCTTCTTGTAGTTCTTTGAATGGCAGTGTGGGCAATCGCACACAGTGTCCTTGAGATTGTCGTAGTTGGTCACCTCGGTTGTGACCTTGTCATAGATGAGCTTATCGATGCAGGTGCGCATGAACCGGAGCTCGATCGGACTTCGGCCGTCCATGAATGCTTGATTGATATACATAAGGGATACCTCGCTGATACAAGATATTCTAGCGATTCACTCTTAAAGTGCTGTACATAAAATGGTACTTTGACAAATTTAGCAACTATTCGTAGAAAAATAGCGTATATAATAGGCGTTATGTGGGGGAATTACTATGGAAGAAAATAGACCTTGGCTTTCAAGATTATTTAAAACATTTATAATTTTGCTTGTTGCAGTCGCTTCCACTCTTTATATCTATCACTATGAGCAACAAGTGGCAGATCGAAAAAAGGCTGCGGAAGTGATTAATTCTATGAATGGGTTAAAAATCGAGACCATTGATACAAATTTAATACTTGAGTATGGAACAAACTCACTCGATTCTACAACATTAGTGAGGGTTACAAACCGTTCAAATCCAACCGCATCATCTTCTGTAACTGCAGATCCAATTGCAATTAACACCGGTGTTGTCGGTAATGTGGAAGTCACCTACACGGCTAAATCAAAAATGCTTAACGGAACTGAGATCACAAATTCAAAAAAATATACATTTACAGTTAAAGATACACAGGCTCCTATTATAGAAATTGATAAAAACTCGATTGATGTTGAACAAGGGAGTCCCTATTATAATGAAAAAGCGATTGTTCTTTCTGTCAAAGATCCCATTGATGGAGACCTACCACTAGTTGATAAAGCTCCCGTGAATTCTACAACAGGATATTATATGATAACCTCAAATGTCGACCTTAAAACAATTGGAAAATATCAAGTTGCTGTGCATGCAGTTGATAGGAATGGCAATACAGCCGATAAATCCGTTTCAATAAATGTTATCGAAAAAACTTATGCAGCTCCTGTTCAGACATCCAAGAGTGATCTTTCAAGCAACATGGCAAACAACAATCAGCAAGCACAGGAAAGTAATTGAATCACCCAGAGTGATTGTTTACTAATGAAGTTAATACTTGATTGAAGACTACTTTTCACTTATATAACCTGTTATCCGATTGATATGACGTGCAGAAATTCGATTACAATTACTGTCG
>JAAYWN010000043.1 GCA_012516665.1 Erysipelotrichaceae bacterium | reverse complement strand
GGTACACAAGATTCGTATCAACAGCTATATATAAAAATATAGCCGACAGAGAGGAGATACACCGCTTCACGCACAAGCGTGAAGGCAAACGTCTGGTAGACGTTTGAGGGCTCTGCCCCGGGGTAATTCATTGGATTTTGTTTCAATGATTGTTTTGAAATTCTCATGATGGTATACTACTGTAAGTAGATATTAATGGAGGCTATAAGAAATGGCATTCGAAAAACTAAAGAATTTTATTGCACCTGTCGATGATGAATACGATGATGAAAATGAACCAGGATATGATGAACAGGAAACAAAGCCTGTGAGTACTTATGAAGCAAAGCAGACAAAAGTGCAGGGTGTTCCTACCAATGCACAGATGGTCCTGTTTGAGCCAAGAAGCTTTGAAGAAGCAGAAGAAATTGCGCGTCATCTGAAGCAGAGAAGAGCGTGTGTTGTCAACCTGCATAAGCTGCAGAGAGATTATGCACAGCGCACTATTGATTTTCTGACAGGTGTTGTGTTTGCATTAGATGGAACGATCCAGAAGATCGGTCATAATGTTATTCTCTGCACACCGAAGAATGTCGGTGTGGATGGGGCTATTTCACTCGACAGTGAAGATGACTGATGCATCGGAACTGACTTCATTGGCAGCGCATCTGCATGATCTGGAAGAGAAAAGCAGAACATGGCATAAATCACTGGCTTCTTCATTTCTGAATGAAGAGGAACTGAGTGCGATGGCAAAGCTTTTTCCGCCTTCTCATCTGATCCGCTATGATGGAGGATATCCTGAAGCAAGAAAGAAAAAGGTCATTTTCCTCGCGGATGAGGAAGATGACTTTTCTGATATTGTCTGTCTGGACGCAAGGGCTGATCAAAGATTTCGCCGGATCGGTCACAGTGATATTCTCGGTGCTTTAATGCATCTGCAGATCGATCGCAGTTCATTCGGTGATTTTTGGCTTGCAGGAGATCATCTGTATCTGTATACAAGTGAAGCTATGGCCCCTTTTCTGATCGATCATCTGACGAGGATCAATCAGCTCAGTATATCTCTGCAGATCACAGAAGAAAGACCGGCGCAGATCTTTCATACGAAGAAGATCACCTGTGTCGCAGCAAGCGGCCGTGCAGATGCTTTGGTCGCTGCATTGGCGCATGTCAGCCGCGTAGCGGCAAAGGAAATGATCCGTGCAGGGATGGTGCAGATCAATCACGTGAGTCTTGAAGAGCCCGATCAACTGTGCGATAATAACGTTACGATTTCGATCCGCGGTATTGGCAGATTTACTTATTTAGGAACAAGTCACAGTACAAAGAGCGGTCGGATCGCAGCTGAGTTTCTGCAGTATATGTAGAGGAGCATGCAATGAGTGCAAAAAGGCCGACATTTCGGGTCATGAAAAATGGATACGATCGTTTCGCGGTCGATGACGCCGTTGAACGCTATGCTGCTCAGGCAGATGCTCTGCAGCGCAAGCTTGAGCTCTATCAGGAACAGCTGGTCGAAACGACCAGAGAACTGAATTCCATTAAAGCGCAGCTGGCAGAGATGGAAAAGAATGATGCTGTGCGCAAGGAAACAAGCGATCGCATTGCCCGTCTGTCGATCCGTGAAGCAAATGAGATCATTGCAACGGCACAGAACAATGCGGATGAGATCATTCGTGAAGCTCTGGGCACTGCTCGTTTGGTCCTGACCGATCTGACCAAGCTCTATCAGAGCGCAGGTACAGTCAAGGGACAGATGAATACACAGCTGGAAGATCTATTGAAACAGCTCGATAACTTCAAACTTCCGCAGATGCCTGATCTAAGATGGCTGAATGAAGCAGAAGAAAAACTGCGCTGAAGAAAGACGCGCCAAGCAATTGAAATCAAAAGAGATCCTGTGGATGGTGGAAACAGGAATTCGATTGCCAAGGACATCACTTTCTGAGCAGACGCGCCTCAGCGTTATGAGGAAGAAATAAGGGTATGCATTTACTGCATAAACTAAGGTGGTACCGCGTTCAAAAGCGTCCTTAGAGATAGGGATGCTTTTTTATATACGTATACAAAGGAGAGACATATGGATTACAAAGACACGCTGAACATGCCGAACACAGAATTTGAAATGCGGGGAAATCTTGCCAAGAAAGAACCAGGCATTTTAAAACAGTGGGAGGAGAACAACTATTATCAGAATCTGCTTGCACATCATAAAGGACAGAAGGCTTTTATTCTTCATGATGGTCCTCCGTACGCCAATGGGAACCTGCATGCAGGCACAGCAATGAATCGTTCTATTAAAGATTTTATTGTCAGATCGCATGCAATGCTGGGCTATTACACACCGTACTTTCCAGGCTGGGATACCCATGGACTGCCGACCGAGAATGCGATTCAGAAACTTGGGGTTGATCGCAAAAAGATCAGTGCTGCGGAATTCCGTCAGAAATGCAATGAGTTCGTTCATTCGCAGATCGAAACACAGATGGCAACGGAAAAGCGCCTGGGACAGATCGCAGACTATGAACATCCGTATATTACATTGAATCGTGAATTTGAAGAACGTCAGGTAAAGACATTCGGAAAAATGGCTTCTGCCGGCATGATCTTTCAGGGCTTCAAGCCTGTCTATTGGTCACCGTATAATGAAACAGCAGTGGCAGATTCGGAGATCGTCTATAAAGATGTCAAAGATGCGACAATCTATCTTGCTTTCCAGATTGCGGATGGCAAAGGTATATTGGATTCCGATGATTACTTTGTGATCTGGACGACCACGCCTTGGACCATGGCAGCTAACGAAGCTGTCTCGATGAATGAGCGCTTTGATTACGCTGAAGTGCAGACCGAAAAAGGTAAACTGGTCTTCTTGGCAAAGTTTGTCGATGCTCTGCTGGAAAAATTCCATCTGACCAATCAGGGGATCCTGCGTACTTTCAAAGGAAAAGAATTGGAAGGCATTACCTATCATCATGTGATCTTTGACAAAGAATGCCCAGTGCTTCTTGGCAATCATGTCACGGATGAAGATGGCACGGGCGTTGTTCATACTGCCGGCGGCCATGGTCTTGATGACTTCAATGTGTGCGCTAAATATGGCTTAGCACCGATCAATACCGTTGATTATCAGGGAAAGATGAATGAGAATGCCGGCAAATATGAAGGTATGTTCTTTGAGGACTGCTCTAAGGCTGTCATTCACGATATGAGCGAGAAAGGATGTCTGCTGGCTGTTGAGAATATTGTCCACAGCTATCCGCACGATGACCGTTTAAAGAAGAAGGTCATCTTCAGAGCCGTAAAGCAATGGTTCTGCTCCATTGACAAGATCAAGCCGCAGCTGCTGGATGAGATCGATCATAAGGTCGTATGGCACAATTCCTTCGGTCAGAAGCGCATGCATAATATGATTGCAGACCGCGGTGACTGGTGCATTTCCCGGCAGAGATTATGGGGCGTTCCAATCCCAATCTTCTATAACGAAGATGGCTCACCGATCATGGAGATGGATGTCTTCAATCATGTTGCGGAATTATTCGGCAAATACGGCACCAATATCTGGTTTGAAAAAGAAGCCAAAGAACTGCTGCCGGAAGGCTATACGAATGCAAAGTCGCCGAACGGCTGCTTTACGAAAGAAAAAGATATCATGGATGTCTGGTTCGATTCTGGTTCGTCATGGAATGAACTGATTGCCAGAGATGACAGCTATCCATGCGACCTGTACTTTGAAGGAAGCGATCAATACCGCGGATGGTTCAATTCTTCTTTGATCGTCAGCACGGCTGTCAATGGCACTGCTCCTTACAAAGAAGTTCTGTCACACGGCTATGTTGTTGATTCGAAAGGTGAAAAGATGTCCAAGTCTGTCGGCAATGTTGTCAATCCGATGGATATCATCAATGTCAATGGCGCCGATGTCTTCCGCTTATGGGCAATGACTTCTGATTTCAGAGAAGACCTTAAGCTTGGCCCAAGCAATATCAAGCAGGTATCAGATCAGTACCGCAAGATTCGCAATACGTTCCGCTTCTTATTAGGAAATATTCATCCATCCGACTTTGATCCAAAGAAAGATATGGTATCCTATGCAGATCTGGAACCGGCTGATCAGTATATCATGGTCAAATTGAATGAAGTGGTCAAAGCTGTACGCAGTGATTGCAAAGAATATGATTTCCTGGATGCATCGAAAGCATTGACGAATTTCATGGTCAATGAATTGTCTTCCTATTACTGTGATTTCACTAAGGATATTCTATACTGCAGCAGTAAAAATGATCATCGCAGAAGACAGGTGCAGTCAGTCTATTGGAACTGCACAGATGCCTTAGTGAAGCTGTGGGCACCGTTCCTTGTCTATACATGTGAAGAAGTATGGTCGCACTTCAATGATGATGAAGCAGAATCTGTACACTATACAGAATTCCCGCAGGGACAGAATTACGCCAATGCAGCTGAGATCGAAGGAGAATTTGATCAGCTTCTGAATATCAGAAATGATGTCCTGAAAGCACTGGAAGAAGCCAGAGCTGCTAAGCAGATCGGTACAGCTCAGGAAGCAGAATTAGATCTGACGCTGCCAAAGGAAGAAGCAGAACTAATGATCAAGGGACTAAAGGGAACAGCCGCTCAATGGATGATCGTATCCAAAGCAGTGATCAGTGAAGGAAATGAAAGAAGCGTCAAAGTGGTGAAGGCAAAGGGAACGAAGTGCCCAAGATGCTGGAACTATTCTGAAGAAGCAGATGAGAATGGCCTCTGCCCAAGATGCCATTCAGTCATGGATCATTAGTGCCAACTATAGGAGAAGATGAACAATCTTCTCTTTTTTGTGCAGAAATGCACAGCTTTGATAAAAATGGCAATGCATCCGTAACGGCATATGCACAGTTTACGCAGGATCCTACGGACATTTCCAAGGATACTGTTAATCCGACAGATGATTATGCTGCACCGGATACCGCAGTGAAATAAGAATTAATGATAAGAGAACAGCGCCTTCATGGACTGTTCTTTTTGTATGCTCTGACAGCAGACATAAAAGCTATTCTGTCATTTCATCATTGAAAAGCAGTCGAATTCTAATGATGAATGTAGTATATTTAAAGCAGAGATTCAGTATAAAGATTGATCATTTAAAGGGGAAATCTTATGACAAAGACAAAGAGCATCACAAGCAGTCAGCTGAAAGCAGAACCTGCTTTCTTTACTGAATATGATCGGTATTTATTCGGCAATGGACGGGACTACAAGATCTATGAAAAAATGGGCGCACATCCTGCGGTCATCGATCAGAAAAAGGGCATGCGCTTTGATGTATGGGCACCGCATGCAAAGAGAGTTTCTGTCATCTGTGAGAGAAATGGCTGGGATATCAAAGCGAATTATTTAAAACCGCTGGATCACAGCGGCGTATTTGAAGGATTTCAGGCAGGTATGTCAACAGGAGAACTGTACAAGTATGCCATTGAAACGGCGCAGGGAAAGATCCTGTATAAAGCAGATCCATATGCTTTTTATGCTGAGATGAGACCTGGGACAGCATCCTGTACAGCTGATATCACAAAGTTCAAATGGCATGATGCCAAATGGATGCAGGAAAGAAAAGAACGCAATACATTTGCTTCGCCGATGTCGATATATGAATGTCATTTAGGTTCTTGGCGCAAGCAGAACGACGGGAGCGCGGACGGTTTCATGAATTACCGTGAACTGGCCAAGGAACTGACGGACTACTGCTGTCATATGGGATATACGCATGTAGAACTGATGGGCATTGCCGAGCATCCATTTGATGGATCGTGGGGATATCAGGTGACCGGCTACTATGCACCGACCAGCCGCTATGGTATGCCAGAGGATTTTATGTTCTTCATCAATCATCTTCATCTTCATGGCATCGGGGTCATTCTGGACTGGGTGCCGGCACATTTTCCTAAGGATGCACATGGCTTGGCGGATTTTGATGGTACGCCGACGTATGAATACGCGGATCCCCGCAAGGGAGAACACCCAGAATGGGGCACGAAGATATTTGATTACACAAAAAATGAAGTAAAGAACTTTTTGATCGGCAATGCACTGTTCTGGTTTGACGAATATCATATTGATGGGCTCAGGGTGGATGCTGTGGCATCGATGCTGTATCTGGACTATGGCCGAAAAGACGGAGAATGGGTACCGAATAAATACGGATCCAATGGCAACTTGGAAGCAATCGAGTTTTTTAAGCATCTGAATTCGGTGATCCGCGGAAGAAAAGACGGTACGATCATCATTGCGGAAGAAAGCACTGCCTGGCCTAAGGTGACGGAAGCGCCTGAGAATGACGGACTTGGTTTTACTTATAAATGGAATATGGGCTGGATGCATGATTTTCTGGACTATATGAAATTGGATCCGCTGTTCCGCAAGGGGGCACATCATAAAATGACTTTCGGGATGTCTTATGCAGCAAGTGAAAAATTCATCCTTGTCCTATCGCATGATGAAGTCGTTCATCTGAAATGTTCGATGATCAATAAAATGCCTGGCTGTGAAGTGGATAAGTTCCGGAATCTGAAGTGCGGATATCTCTTTATGTTCGGCCATGCGGGAAAGAAACTGCTGTTCATGGGCCAGGATTTTGGCCAGAGCCATGAATGGGATGAGAAGGTGCAGCTGAGCTGGGATGAAGCAGAGCAGCCTCTGAACAGGGATCTGCAGGGCTTTGTCAAAGATCTTCTTCATCTGTATAGAAAATATCCTGCTTTCTATGCCAAGGATGATTCCTGGGATGGCTTTCAGTGGATGAATGCAGATGATGCGGAACGTTCGATCTATTCCTTTGTCAGAAGGGACGGCACTGGGAAGAACAGTCTTCTCTTTGTCGTCAATATGACACCGATGGAAAGAAACGACTATATGGTAGGAGCCCCTCATGCCGGCAGATATACATTGCTGCTGGACCACGATGGCGCTGTTTCAGCACAGAGCAGCAGAAAGAATCAGTATTCAGCCATAAAGGGTGAATGTGATCATCAGAAATATCATCTCTCTTATGACTTGCCGCCGTATGGATGCGCCATATTTAAATTCAATGAAAAATAAGAAAACTGCTGCAGAATATTGATATTCCGCAGCAGTCTTTTTTAGTAATTGATTTTTTTGAACTGTTCCCAAGGAAGGTCTTTCTTGCCGAAGTGACCGTAGTTGACGGTCTTCTTGTAGATTGGCTGTCTCAGGTTCAATTCTTTGATGATGTTTGAAACAGAGAAGTCAAAGTTCTTCAGAACGATCTCCTGCAGTTCATCATCGCTGTACTTGGATGTGCCGAAGGACTGAACATAGACAGATGTCGGTCTTGGTTCACCGATAGCATAGGAGAGCTGCAGCTGGCACTTATGTGCTAAGCCATTGGCAACAATGTTGCGGCAGACATAGCGGGCATAGTAAGCAGCAGAACGGTCGACCTTGGTTGGGTCCTTGCTGGAGAAACAGCCGCCGCCGATCGGTGCATATCCGCCATAGGAATCAACGACGATCTTGCGTCCGGTCGTACCGGAATCGCCCCAGGATCCGCCCAGAACAAAGCTTCCGGATGGATTGATCAGATATTTTGTATCCGCATCTACCAGCTTTTGATCAACAACTGGCTTGATGACTTTTTCCATAACGATCTTCTTGATCTCATCCTGCGATACCTCAGCAGTATGCTGCGTAGAAACAACGATCGTATCGATCCTTGCCAGCTTGCCGTCAACATATTCGCATGTGACCTGTGTCTTGCCATCCGGTCTTAAGCATGGTGTCTGTCTTCTGACTTCTTCCAGCTTCTTGGCCAGCTTATGCGCACAGTCGATGGCAAATGGCATCAGATCATCTGTCTCATCGTCAGCGTAGCCGAACATGATGCCCTGGTCTCCTGCTGAGATCTCATCATGCGCAACGGCACCATTGATCTCTGAAGACTGTTTGTTGACCTTGACCATGACATGATATTCTTCTTCATAGCCAATTTCCTTCATGGCATTCAATGCGATCTTTTCATAATCAATGTCAGCCTTAGTTCCGGCTTCGCCATAGATCAGGATCAGATCATCCTTGATCGTGCACTCTACTGCCATGTGGGATTCTGGATCCTGAGCAATCGCTGCATCAAGGATCGAGTCTGCAATATAATCACAGACTTTGTCTGGATGTCCGCTTGTAACGGACTCGGATGTAAAAAATACTTTTGACATAAAAAATTCTCCTTTTCTTGTCTTTTTTAACGAAAGCTGAGAAAGAGAATTTATCAGACTCTTTCTTTATCGTTGTCAGCTTTACCACCTTACCCTGAGGCAGGCTGGTATGGGATCGCTGAGCTGACTCTCTCACCCATTCTTGATAAAAGACTCCATTATTAAAGCATTGCCCTAGTTCAGAGTCAATTCTTATGACCTATACACATTTGAGTTTCTGTAAATACTTCAATTTGACTGCTGTGCATGCTAAAATACACTCGAGGTACAAAAATGAAAATTAAAGATCTGATGACTGATGAAGCCAAGACCAATATGCTTTCGTATGCTGGGGCTGGCTGTATTATCGTACTGTTCTATGTGCTGGTGAGCCATCTGCCGGTTTTGGGCAATGGCATTAAAATAATATTTGATGCGCTCTCACCTTTTATTTATGGCTTTATCTTTGCTTTCTTAGTCAAACCGTTCCGGGTCCTGATGGAAGAAAAATGGCTGAAAAAGAAGGCATGGAGCTTTAAGAAAAAGCGCCTGATCGCAACGATCTTTGCCATGACAGTCTTTATCCTGATCCTGGTGGCTTTTGTGGCAGTTCTGCTGCCGCAGCTGGTTGCTTCTATTACATCTTTTGTTAAATCGTTCAGTACATATCTTGAGAACTTTGAAAAGCTGCTGAACCCAGATAATGCATCATCACCGCAGATGGCCGAGCTGATCAATGCGATCAATTCCGGTCTGAATACGGCCCTCAGTTCAATCTCTTCCTGGCTTACGGGAGCGTCCGGAGGCATTCAGAAGATCCTGTCTGCCGGCATGAGCTTGGTTAAGGGGACATTCAATTTCCTGATTGGTATTATCGCAGCTGCCTATATGCTTTATGATGAAGAAAAGTTTAAGCATACATTCAAAAAGCTTTTCTATGGCATTCTGCCGCAGAAGGGTGCTGATTGGATCGTATATGTCTATCATCTGAATAAAGTTGCTTTCAATGCCTTTATCTTCGGCAAGCTTATTGATTCTTTGATCATCGGGATCCTATGCTATATCTGTGTTGCGGTGATGAAGATGCCGTATCCGGTGCTGATTGCTGTTGTGGTCGGCGTGACAAATGTGATCCCTGTCTTTGGACCATTTATCGGTGCAATCCCATGTCTGATCATTCTTGTTGTGATTGATCCATGGTCTGCTCTGAAGTTCCTGATCTTTATCTTCCTGCTGCAGCAGTTTGACGGCAATCTGCTGGGACCGAAGATCTTAGGCGGTTCGCTTGGCCTGCCGACTCTATGGATCATGTTTGCAATTATTGTGGGCGGTTCCCTGTTTGGCATCCCAGGCATGGTCGTTGGTGTACCGATCTTCTCGGTGCTGTGTACATTGATCCGCGATTGGATCAATGCCAGTCTGAAGAAAAAAGAAATAAAAATGGAATGAATACTATCACAGACAGAAATGCCTGTGATTTTTTTACGTGAAGTCCCTGTCATCTGGATAAAAAAGACCGATGCCAGCGCATCAGTCTCTGTTCAGATCCATAATTAGATTTTCTGCCTGCTTGATGCCGTCGACCGCACTGGAGACAATGCCGCCGGCATATCCGGCGCCTTCACCTGCTGGGTACAGTCCTTGGCAGGATACGGAACATCCATCTTCCGTGCGGAGCAGACGGATCGGGGAAGAAGAACGCGATTCCATGCCGACCATGATGCCTTGATCATCAAAGCCTTTGATCCGATGGCCAAAGGTACGAAGGCCTTCTTCCAAAGCACCGCTGACTTCTTCGGAGAACAGTGCGTGCATATCTTCCATCACGATCCCGCGCGGGAACGAGGTTGGGATGATCGGCGTTTTGGAAACAGTATGAGCCAGATAGTCATGAATATTCTGACAGGGTGCTTCATAGCCATTGCGATAGGCATGCTTTTCCAGCTCCTGCTGAAAACGGAAGCCGTCAAGCGGATCGCCATGATCAAAGTCTTTGCGGGGGATCTGTACTAGGATCGCACTGTTGGCATTGGCACCGTTACGCTGGCTGTAGGACATTCCATTGACGGCCAAAGCATTTTTCTTGGCAGAGGATGGGATCACTATGCCGCCAGGGCACATGCAGAAGGAGTATACACCGCGATTGAATTTTGTTTTTGCGGTCAATTGGTAGGATGCTGGTTCCAAATGAGGGTCGCCGGCAAAATTTCCATAGGTGCATTGATCGATCATGCTCTGCAGATGCTCAACTCTGACGCCCGCTGCAAAATCTTTCTGTTCAATGGCAACACCCTGCCGGTACAGATTCTGATATGTATCAGAAGCACTGTGGCCGCCACACAGGATGATATGGCTGCTCATGAAATCACCGGCAGTGGTATGAAGGCCAGTCAATTTATGATCGGCTGTGATAAGATCTTCCATGCGGGTATTGAAATGGATCTCACCGCCAAGCGAAATGATCTTCTGGCGGATGTTCTTCACAATGATCCTGAGGGCATCTGTCCCTAAATGCGGCCGGTGCTGATAAGAAATAGCTGGATCGGCACCAGCTTCTATGAATTCATCAAATACTTTGCCGATCCGTACATTTTTCATGCGGGTCGTCAGCTTGCCATCGGAAAAAGTACCGGCACCGCCTTCACCGAACTGCACATTGGATTCTTCATCCAATTCTCCCTTTTGAAAGAAGGCATCAATGTCTTTCGTACGCTCTTCCACTGGCCTTCCGCGCTCGATGATGATCGGTCTCAGACCGCATTCGGCCAAGATCAGAGCACTGAACATGCCAGCAGGACCGAAGCCCACGATGATCGGCTGGTCTGTTTGCTTTGGCTGAGGAGAAGGAAGGACATACATCTCTTTTTCTTCGGCAGTCACATCTTTATTCCGCAGGTATTTTTCTTCATTTCTGACTTGCGCATACACGGTATAGGAATAATGCAGATGCGGACCGCGGGCATCCAGGGACTGTCGGTCAATTGCAAAAGAAGAGATCTCTTTCGGCAGACAATGGAGCTTTCTTGCAATAATATCAATACTCAGTGCTTTATCAACAGGCACTTTGATCTGATGGATTTTTATCATATGGGGAATTATACACTATTCATCTTTTTATTTGTCCATTTCATAAATAAATGATGCCAAATGCACAAAAATACACAAAAGTATGCTAAGGTAAGAGGGCATTATTTGTACATTAACGAATGTTCGTGGGGAAGGATTCATTATGGATTACAAAGAGAGCCAAGAAGCGTTTCACGCTTCCTGCCGTGCTTATCGCAATGAAAAAGAAAACCTTGTGCGTTATAAAAACGCTCAGGGACTGGATGCTCTGACGGAGCAGATGGTCAGATTCATGCAGGAAGATGTTGATTATGTGGATAAGATCTTAGACAGAATAGAAAAAAAATGCGGCACGAATGCAAGATTGATGATCTTTCTGCTTTTTGTGGAAGAAAAAACGCAGGTCGATATTGCGCATGAGTTCGGCATTACAAGAAGACAGGTCCAGTATTCAATGGATAAGTGGCTTCACGCTGCTTTGGACTATACGGGTGAATAAGCTCATGAATGATAATGATAAGATCATTCTATTTCGTGAGGAATGCCATCGGTATCTCGATTTTCAGGAACATATCGACAATATCAATGGCCGCCTGAAAGTGCTGCAGATCAAAATGGAGAACGTCCATTCGCCGTCTTTAGAAAAAATCGGCTCTACACCGTCGCATCATGAAAAAGACATGATAGCTTTGATTGAACAGAAAAATCGTCTGGAGGACAGAAAAGCATATTTTCAGTCCAGGATGGATTGGATCGTAAATACGATCGAACTGATGCCGTCACCTGCATATAAAGCATTGGTATGGATGACGTTTGTAAAAAGAGATTCCTTGGACTCTGTATCGCGGTTCTATGATGTACGGCCAAGCCATATGAACAAAATGCGCCGTAAATTTCTGCTGTATGTGCTGACGGATGATAAGATCGATGAACTGGATCGTCTGCAGCAGAGAGAATATGCATACAGATATCTAGGCATGTAATAAGAAAGGCAGCATTGTGTATAAGATCTTGATCGTAGAAGATGACCATGTCATCGGCGAACAATTGGAAAAACAGCTTCGGGAGTGGGGATATGCTGCACAGAGAGCCAGTGATTTTCAGAAGATCATGGAAGAATTCCAGGACTTTCAGCCGTCCCTGGTGCTGCTCGATATCAAGCTTCCCTTTTATAATGGCTTCCATTGGTGCACAAAGATCCGCGAGACTTCGCAGGTGCCGGTGATCTTTATATCCAGTGCGTCTGACAGTATGAATATTGTCATGGCCATGAACATGGGAGGCGATGACTTCATTGCCAAGCCCTTTGATATGAATGTGCTGATTGCTAAGATCCAAGCTTTGCTGCGGCGTACGTATGATTTGTCTGCCCCGGCAAATTTCCTGACCTATCAGGGTTTGACCCTGGATCTGAATAATTCTTCAATCAGCTATGAAGGCCAGCAGAAGGACCTGACAAAAAATGAGTACCGTATCCTGCAGATATTGATGGAGAATCAGGGACATATTATTTCGCGTGATTCTCTCATGCAGAGATTGTGGGAGACCAATGAATTTATTGATGACAATACCCTGACCGTCAACATGACACGTCTGCGCCATACCTTGGAAGAACTCGGTCTCAAAGACTTTATCATTACCAGAAAGGGATCGGGCTACCAGATATGATCTTCGGATATCTGCGGAAACAGCTGACGAAGATCCTGTTTTCTTTGTTTACAGTCGGCACCTTTCTGATTGTTGCGCTCCTATATGCCCAGCTGCGTCCGGCCGTGATGTATGCTTCGCTCATTGTTCTGACCGTCGGTACGGCTCTGCTCTGTTTTGGATATCCGCGGTACCGCACCAGGATCCAGTATCTGAAAGAACTGAATGCAAGTATGGATATTGAGGGATGCAGCGAGCATCTGCGAGAGTCAAATGACATGGAGATATCCATGTATCAGGATCTGCTGCATTCTTTAGCCGTGAGTCATCGGCAGTATGTAACGAAAGAAGAAGAAAAGTACCGCGATCGCAGCGACTATTTTGCCATGTGGGCACATCAGATCAAGACACCGATCGCAGCCATGCATCTATTGATCGATGATCATGGCGACCCTGAAATCAAAGATCAGCTCTTTCGCATTGAAGAATATGTTTCGATCGTGATGCATTATCTGAAAACGGACGATATTACCAAAGATTTTGTCCTGAATGATTATGCTTTGGATCCGATCATACAGGAAGCTGTGCGCCATTATAGCAGCCAATTCATTCATAAAAAACTGAAACTGGATTACGTTCTGACGAACATGCACGCAGTAACGGATAAAAAATGGCTCCTCTTTGTGATTGAACAGATCATTTCCAACAGCCTGAAATATACAGAGCATGGCAGCATTCGCATTTATGCGGAAGATGGCAATCTGATCATTGCAGATACAGGATGCGGCATCTGTGCTGAAGATCTTGCCCGTGTAGGGGAAAAAGGATATACCGGATACAATGGCCGCATTGATGATCATGCCAGCGGTATCGGCCTATATCTCTGCCGTCGTATTCTAAAGCAGCTTGGACATACGATACTTCTGAAATCGGAAGTAGGCAAAGGAACAGAAGTGATCTTAGGGCTGAACCTTACAAAACTGTAAGATTCGGCTTTCTTTTGTAAGACAGTTCGATGGATGGTCTTTTTGATCTGGACTATTCTAACAGCTGTCAGGAGGGTTTCAAATATGGAACTGTTACAAGTAAATAACTTACGGAAAGTATATGTCAGCCGCTTTGGTACGAATAAGGTACAGGCTCTGAGTAATGTTTCCTTTTCAGTGGAAAAGGGAGAGTACTTAGCTATTATGGGCGAAAGCGGTTCAGGCAAAACAACACTGCTGAATATTCTTGCTTCATTGGATAAGCCGACTTCAGGATCTGTTCTGCTGAATGGCAAGGATACGACGGCCATCAGCGAACGCGATATTTCTAAATACCGCCGTGATAACCTAGGCTTCGTATTCCAGGACTTCAATCTGCTGGATACCTTCTCTATTCGTGACAATATTTATCTGCCGCTAGTACTGAAGGGATGCCCGGAAGTAGAAATGGCACGCCGGCTGGCCCCGATTGCTAAACGTTTGGAGATCACGGAACTTCTGGACAAATTCCCCTATGAAGTATCCGGCGGTCAGAAGCAGAGAGCTGCTGCAGCCCGCGCCCTGATCACGTCACCTCAGCTTGTTCTGGCAGACGAGCCGACGGGTGCTTTGGACTCACGTGCAGCTGGACATATTCTGAAGATCTTTGAAGAGATCAATAATGAAGGACAGACGATCGTTATGGTCACGCACAGTTCTCATGCGGCCAGCCATGCATCCCGTGTCCTGTTCATCAAGGATGGGGAAGTATACCATCAGCTGTACCGCGCTTCCATGAGCGAAGAAGAATTCTATGAGCGGATCCAGTCGACCTTGACCGTTGTTGCCAGAGGCGGTGAGCTGAATGCATAAGCTTTCTCTTTATGCAAAGCTGGCATGCACAAATATTAAAGCAAACTATCGTTTATACGTGCCTTATCTTTTGGCAAGCTCCGGCATGATCATGATGTATTACATCATTCTGATGCTGGCCATGGATCCCGGTATGAACAACAGCAATCTGTCTGCTGCGCTGGGCTCGGGCTCTTGGGTGGTCGGTCTGTTTGCCGTCAGCTTTATTCTGTATATCAACAGCTTTTTAATGAAACGGCGTACAAAAGAATTTGGTCTGTACAATGTACTTGGCATGGACAAGCCGCAGATCGCCTGTGTTGTATTTATTGAAACAGTCTTCGCTTTTCTGATTGCTGTTCTCGGCGGCATCCTGCTTGGCACGGTATTCTCTAAACTGATGCAGCTGCTCTTGCTGCGGATGATCAAATATGGCGGCGATATCACGATGCGGCTGAGCCTGGCGCCAGTTCTGTCTGCAGTCTGCTTATTTGCCGTGATCTATTTCCTTGCTTATCTTTCGACCCTGAAGACGATCTATCAGACAAAGCCAGTTGATCTGATGTCCTCCAGCAATGCGGGCGAAAAGGCTCCGAAAGCAAATTGGGCAATGGCTATTATCGGTGCTGCTGTCCTGATTGCCGGGTATTGGCTGGCACAGTATGTAAAAAATCCGACAGAGGCATTTACCTATTTCTTTATTGCCGTCGCTTTAGTCATGATCGGTACCTTCTTCTTATTTACTTCCTGTTCGGTAGCTGTATTGAAACTGCTGCAGAAGAATAAGAAATACTATTATAAGAAGAATCATTTCATCAATGTTTCCGGCATGATGTACCGCATGAAGCAGAATGCTAAAGGACTTGCTCAGATCTGCATCCTTTCCTGCATGGTATTGGTCACGATCTCGATGACCCTGTCGCTGTATGTCAATACAGAAAACATTGTCAAGACCTCCTTTACTAAAAGTGTTAAGATCACAGCTTATGTTGATTCACCGGCAGATCAGTCAAAGGTAGCGGGTGAATTGGCATCGTATAACGATATTGCAAGAGAAAATGAAATAGTTTATGTCAAAGGAAGTACATTCCTTTCTGCCGACAGTGTCGGTCTTCTGAATCTGCCGGACAATGTTTCTTCGGTCACTGTGAACATTCTTCCGATTGCTTCCTATAACGAGCAGACAGGCCGAGATATTGTGCTGAATGGCGATGAGATTGCTGCTTACTGTTCTTTCAAAGGACAGATCGGCGATGCTCTGAGGATCAATCAGAACAGCTATCATGTCAAAGAAGAGATCTTCTCGAATCCGGATGCTTTTGCGGAGACAGGAATTGCAAGCAATGATCAGGCAGCGGTATATATCTACTGCAATGATCCGTATGCAATGACGGATACAGTGCAGAACGCTAAGGGGAAACCAACGCTGACGCTGCATGACAGCTTTGATACATCTGCCACAGATGAAGAGCAGCAGAAGTTCTGCGACAGACTGACGGATGAGTATTTCAGCGCGGACCAGGGCGGTGAAGCACAATGCTATTCTTCTTTCCGCACGCAGGCATATACATTGATCGGCTCCCTGCTGTTCGTCGGTGTCTTCTTAGGAACACTGTTCCTGATTGCGACCGTTCTGATCATCTACTATAAGCAGGTATCAGAAGGATATGAAGATCGTCATCGCTATGAGATCCTGCAGCAGGTCGGCCTGTCCAAAGCAGAAGTCAGAAAGTCGATCAATTCTCAGGTGCTGACTGTATTCTTTATGCCATTGGGCGTTGCACTGCTGCATATCTGCTTTGCCTTCCATATCGTCTATGAACTGATGATGGCTTTCGGTTTGACAGATACATCTCTGTATCTGAAATATCTGCTGATCACGGCTGGCGCATTTGCGGTCATCTACATGCTTGTCTATTTTGTGACATCTAAAGTGTATTATCATATTGTTGAAAACAAGAATGCATAAGAAAAGGAATTCTGGATAGATCATATCACTCCAGGATTCCTTTTTATTAGATATTGAACAGCATTTCCTCATAGAGAGGCATGTGATAGAACTGCCTTGAAGCAATCTCTTCATAGCGGTCGATATACTTCCGCAGGACTTCCATCTGCGGTGCGACCGTATAATAGATCTTCTTTCCCGTTTCAAAGTCATCTTCGGAAGAATTGGCATCTTTCCAGAGCACTGTCATTTTTTCCGTTGCTGCATATACATTGTCGATCAGTTCTGACAGCTGGCTCATTCTTTTAGCCAAGAACTTCGGCGCTTCTTTGCCGCCGTTCTTTGCGGCTTCAGCATAGAAGCTATACTCTGCGCTCATGGCCGGCAGAACATCTTTTCTGCACATTTCAATCAGTGTGCGAACTTCGATGTCCATGGTACGGTCATACTGTTCTTCCATGATCCTGCGATTGGCTTCCAGTTCTTTTTCAGTATAGACGCCTAAGGAAGTAAACAGATCAATGACCTTTTTATCTTTCAGCACTTCGACCGATTCAATGAAGGAAGGAACATTCGGCAGACCTCTGCGTTTGGCTTCCTTGACCCATGCTTCGCTGTAGCCGTCGCCCGAGAACAGGATGCGCTTATGATCATGGATCATATTGCGGCAGATCTCCAATGCTTTTTCTCTGACATCCTGCAGATACTTGATGCCATCCAGCTGATCGGAGATCTTATTGAGCGACTGTGCCATGATGCAGTTGAGCACCGTATTGGCAAAGGAGGCAGACATCGAAGATCCCAGCATACGGAACTCAAACTTATTGCCTGTAAAGGCGACAGGAGATGTACGGTTGCGATCTGTATTGTCATGCGGAATATAAGACAGTCCGGCTACTGGATTGAAGTCATCTTTGTCTTCTGTCTTTCCTTTTTTCTGGGAAGGATGATCCTGATAGAGAGAATAGAGAATATCTTCAATATAAGATCCTAAGAAGATCGAGATGATGGCTGGCGGTGCTTCCAAGGCACCTAAGCGATGATCATTGCCGGTACAGGAAGCGCTCATGCGCAGCAGCACCGGATATTCATCAACCGCCTGGATAAAGGCACAGATGAAAGTCAGAAAGCGGATATTGTCGGCTGGTTTCTTGCCTGGGTCAAACAGGTTCTGCCCGTTGTCTGTGATGATGGAATAGTTGTTATGTTTGCCGGATCCGTTGATGCCATTGAATGGCTTCTCATGCAGGAGACAGGCAAGGCCATGCTTTTCGGCTGTCTTGCGCAGGATATCCATGGTCACCTGGTTCTGATCTACGGCAATATTTCCTTTGCAGAAGATCGGTGCCAATTCAAACTGTGCCGGAGCAGCTTCGTTATGCTCCGTTTTAGCATAGATGCCAAGCTTCCACAGCTGCTGATTGACATCGGTCATGAAGGCCTGGACCTTTGTCGGAATGGATCCGAAGTAGTGATCATCCAATTCCTGCCGCTTGGCTGCGGAAGTGCCGAACAGCGTTCTTCCGGTCAGTTTTAAATCTAAGCGCTGGTCAAAATATTTCCGATCGATCAAAAAGTATTCCTGCTCCAGACCGACTGAGATGTTGCATGACTTGACTTCCTTGTCACCAAAGAGATTGACTAATCTTGTCGCCGAAGTGCTCAGGACTTCCAAGGATTTTAACAGAGGTTCTTTCTTATCCAATGCTTCGCCATTGTAGGATACGAAAATGGTCGGAATGCATAGGACATTCTCCTTGATAAAGACAGGGGAGGTAACATCCCAATACGTATATCCTCTGGCTTCAAATGTAGCTCTCAATCCGCCGGATGGGAAACTGGAGGCATCTGGCTCTCCCTTGATCAGCATCTTCCCCGAAAAACGGGCAATTGGCTCTCCCTGCTCATCTGGTTCTAAGAAGGCATCATGCTTTTCAGCAGTGCCTCCAGTCATTGGCTGGAACCAGTGGGTAAAGTGCGTAACGCCCTGCTCCATGGCCCATCTTTTCATGGCATGGGCGATGGCATCTGCAGTAGGCCGATCCAAGGTGCCTTCATTTGCGACTGTTTTCTCCCAGGAATCATAGACGGGACCGGGAAGCCTGTCTTTCATCTCATCTTCATTGAAGACGAGTGATCCAAAACCTTCATACGGTGTAGGCATTGAACATCTCCTTTTCTTTTTGAAAACTGTATTTCAATTCTTGTGCTACGTCAATTGAAAAACAAAAAAAACAGGAAAATTTGAATTAATTTCCTGATTTTACAAAAAAAGAATCAAAAATAGCTGAAAACATGAAATATTTTAGAAAAATACAATAAAGGGATTGATATTTCCTGCTCTTTAAATAGAATACCGCAGACTTGAACCATGAGCCTTCACAAAAAAAACAGGATCTCTCCTGTCAGATCATCTAATACCCGTATGGATTGGCTTCCAGCATCTGCACTTTGTGCACTTCCGGAACTTCATCGATCAGGATCGCCTGAATGCCATCCGTCAGAGTGGCATCGATGGCCATGCAACCGGCGCACGCTCCCAGCATGGATACGGTCACAATGCCGTCTTTATAATCGATCAGCTGCACATCGCCTCCATCTGCCTGAATGTATGGACGGATCTTGTTCAGGGTATGCTGGATGCGATCCATCAGATCCTGATGTTCCAAGGTACCTTCCGCATTCTGCAATGCCTTCAGCGTCTCGGGATCTTTGACTTCCTGGCTCTGCTCGATCGCTCCTTTTTCTTCTTTGACGGGCTGCGCGGGAGCAGGGATCTCATGTTCCTTGATTGTTTGATCTATTTCCTGATTGATTTTTTTTTCTTCTTCGTCTCTATTCATATTTCCTCGGTCCTATAAATACCAATGGAAGCACAGGGCAACAGCACATCCAAGTACCATACCGCCGATGACCTCTTTCCATTTATGGCCCAGCACATCTTTCAGCTTAATGGAATAAATCGGATCATTGAAGTCTTCCGGGTGATCTTCCTGCAGATCTTTGACTAATTGTCGCGTAACTTTTGCATTTTGTCCACTATAATACCTCACGTTCGCTGCATCGTAGATCACAATGCAGGCAACTGTCAGCGTGACGGCAAACAGCGGGGAGGAAAATCGCTCCTGCAGACCGACAGATAAGGCCAAGGCAGACACCATGGCGGAATGAGAAGATGGGAAACCGCCGGCATCCTTGACGCGGGCAGGCTGCCATTTATGCCCAATAAAGAAATAATAGATCACTGGTTTCAGTACCTGGGCCAGTATCGCAGATAATAAAGAAGACCAAAATATATACATCGTTTTTAATCCCATAGTTATTTTTCTCCGAGTAAAGTATAACACGTCCATAGAAATTCCGTGGTATACTGAGTCCGGAGAATTCATGACAATGAGCTATCAGATTGGGCAGATCGTTGAAGGAAAAATAACCGGCATACAGCCATATGGAGCATTTGTCAGTTTAGACAAGCATACCAGCGGATTGATCCATATTTCCGAGATCTCTGATGGCTTTATCCGAGATATCAATTCATTTGTAAAAGTCGGTGATACGGTGAAAGTAAAGATCATCGATTTTGACAATACATCAAATCAGGCTAGGCTTTCAATTAAAGCATTGAATCACAGCCGGGTACGCAACAGAAGGAAACAGATGCCGATGATCAAAGCATCGCTGCCTTCCATGAAGATTGGTTTTCAATCCATTGCTTCGCATATGGATCAATGGATTGCAGATGCAAAAGGAGAGATATTACATGACGATGAAATTTGATGCATCACACGGTCTGCTGAAAGAAGAGATTTCTTCTTATCAGGACAAAATTACAGAGCTGCATAAGGCAATCCGCAGCAGAACAGGAACCGGCAATGATTTCATGGGATGGGTCGAATGGCCTGAATCCTATGACAAGGAAGAATTTGCCCGGATCATTAAGACAGCAGAAAGAGTCAGAGATAAGGCAGAGGTATTGATCGTATGCGGCATCGGCGGATCTTATTTGGGCGCCAGAGCAGCAATTGAAATGATCAATGGCCTGTATCCGGAAGGAAAAACAGAAGTTATCTATATTGGCAATACTTTCTCATCAACATATGTATCACAGGTCATGAAGCATATACAGGATAAGTCTGTGGTCCTCAATGTTATTTCCAAGTCCGGTACAACGACGGAAACAGCACTTGCTTTCCGTGTGCTGAGAGAGTTCATGGAAAAGAAATACGGCAAGGAAGAAGCGAAGACCAGAATCATTGCGACGACTGATAAAGCAAGAGGTGCCTTGAAGACTTTGGCCGATCAGGAAGGCTATGAGACCTTTGTTATTCCGGATGATATCGGCGGACGCTATTCGGTGATCACACCGGTCGGTTTAGTTCCAATGGCAATTGTCGGCATTGACATTGCGAAAGTCATGGCAGGACTTCATGATGCATACAATGAGCTGAATACAGCTGACCTGAATAAGAATCCAGCATATCAGTATGCAGTGACCAGACGCATCATGCAGAAGCAGGGATACAATGTTGAGATGTTTGTTACCTATGAACCGCAGATGCAGATGTTAGCAGAATGGTGGAAACAGCTGCTGGGAGAATCCGAAGGCAAAGATGGCAAGGGCATTCTGCCGGACAGTGCATGTTTCTCGACCGATCTTCATTCCTTAGGTCAGTTCATTCAGCAGGGCAAGAAAGTCTTATATGAGACAGTGCTGGAAGTCGAAAAGCCAACGGAAGATCTTCATGTAGAAGCGGATGAAGCAAATCTGGACAATATGAACTATCTGACGGGCAAGTCCTATGACTGGGTCAATAAGATGGCCGAAAAGGGAACAATCGAAGCACATGTTGAAGCTGGCAATGTTCCGAATCTGCTGATCACCATTCCAGATATGAAAGAGTACAGCTTTGGCTATCTCTGCTATTTCTTCTTCTTAGCGACCGCTATGACCTGCTATATGATCGATATCAACCCATTCAATCAGCCGGGTGTTGAGATCTATAAGAAGAATATGTTCCGTCTGCTTGGCAAACCGGGATACGAAAAGTAAGCAGGCAATAAGAAACACAATAATGGCTTGGTCCTGCATTTTGGGATCGAGCCTTTTTTATGCAGGATCCAATGATCGATCAGGATGCAGAAACAGACTGTAAAATGCTTGGCAATGCTATAATGAGCTCAGGAGAAAAACAGAAATATGACAGAAAAAATAATGCAGGAAAAAGATGGCTCAAAGTATCTGCCGTACAGTGAACGTACGGGCGAAGAATCAATTGTGTATTTTACGCGGGATCTTTCGGCTGCCGGATTGATCAAAGCATACGAAAAGATTGGATCAGTACTGAAGGGAAAGATTGCTGTGAAGCTTCACACCGGTGAAAAACATGGACCGAATATTCTGCCGCGGCCTTGGGTGAAAGAACTGATGTCCAAGGAGATCCCGGATGGGACGATCGTGGAAACGAATACGTATTATGACGGTGACCGCTATACGACTGAAAAGCATCGTGAGACACTGCAGGTCAATGGCTGGACATTCTGTCCTGTCGATATCATGGATGAAGATGGGGTCACTGCACTGCCGGTCAAAAACGGAAAATGGTTCACTGAGATGCATGTTGGATCGCATGAACTGAACTATGACTCGATGCTTGTCCTGACGCATTTTAAGGGACATACGCAGGGAGGCTTCGGGGGCTCCAACAAGAATATCGGTATCGGGTGTGCAGATGGCAGGATTGGCAAAAAAGAGATCCATACAACGCCGGGACAGCCGAATATGTGGGATATCAAGGAAGAAGAATTTATGGAACGGTTTACCGAATCTGCCAAAGCAACAGTGGATCATTTCGGCAGTCAGATCGCTTTCATAAATGTGATGCGCAATATGTCGGTATCCTGCGACTGTGAAGGCATCCAGGCTGCACCGGTCGTGACGCCGAATGTCGGTATCTTGGCTTCCTTGGATATCTGTGCGATCGATCAGGCATCCATCGATATGATCTATGCGATGAATGATAAGGATCATCATGATTTTGTGGAGCGGGTCCAATCGCGGCATGGGCTGCGCCAGCTCTCATACATGAATGAACTTGGGATGGGGAATCGCCGTTATCATCTGATCGATCTGGATCATGAGGGAACAGAGATCGATGCGGCAGGAGCTGTCACAGATGTTGTTCCATTCAATGCGCCAAAGATCATACAGCGCTGAAGAAGGAGAGATCCTTCTTTTTCTATGCATGTGACAAAAGACAGATGCGGCAGTATCATAACAGGATGAGCAATGAAGAACAGAAAAAACAGTATATCAAAATGACCGAAACACCAGTCTCTAAGCTGATCCTGTCATTGGGCATTCCGACCATTATCTCCATGCTGGTAACAAGCATTTATAATATGGCAGATACATATTTTGTCGGCACGATCTCAACCAGTGCTTCCGGTGCAACAGGCATTGTTTTTGGTTTGATGGCGATCCTGCAGGCTTTCGGCTTTATGTTCGGACATGGTGCCGGATCGAATATTGCCCGTCAGCTGGGAGACCGCAATGTCAATGCTGCCCATGAATATGCCAGCACTTCTTTCTGGTCTTCGATCTTAGCCGGTCTTGCCGTGATGATCCTGGGATATGCATGCATGGATCCGCTGATGCGCATGCTTGGCAGTACAGATACGATTCTTCCTTATGCCAGAACGTATGCTTTCTATATCTTGCTTGCCGGTCCGGCCATGACATCTTCCTGTGTGATGAACAATATTCTGAGGTATGAGGGAAAAGCAGTCTTTGCCATGTTCGGTCTGACGGCTGGCGGTCTGCTCAATATTTTAGGAGATTATATCTTTGTTGATGTCTTCCATATGGGCATCGGCGGTGCCGGTCTTTCGACAACGATCTCAGAATATATATCTATGTTCATTCTTCTGCTGCCGTATCTGCAGGGAAGAACACAGTCAAAATTCAATATAAAATATTTTACGAGACAGTTCTTGGTCTTTCGCAATATTATCAGTACAGGTCTTCCTTCTTTAGCTAGACAGGGTCTGAACAGTGCTTCTACTATGATCCTGAATGTATGTGCCGGCGGCTATGGAGATGCGGCTGTGGCTGCTATTTCTATCGTTACCAGAATTGTTAACTTTCTCTTCTGTGTTGCTATAGGTATCGGTCAGGGCTTTCAGCCTGTTTCTGCCTTTAATTATGGAGCTAAAAAATATCAGCGTGTCAAAGCTGGCTTCCTGTTTGCTTTGAAGCTTGGCACCGCATTGATGGTCATCCTGAGCATTCTCGCTTTTGTCAAAGCAGAAACATTTGTTGCGTTCTTCCGCGATGATCCGGAAGTCACGATGATCGGTGCTGTCGCTATGCGCTATCAATGTATTTCTTTGGTACTGATGCCGATATCTATGTATGGAAACATGCTGTTCCAATCCATTGGGAAAAGCACGGCAGCAACTTTCTTAGCTGCTTTAAGAAGCGGATTGGTGCTGATTCCAACGGTCCTCCTGCTGAATTGGACTTTGGGACTGTATGGCTTAGAGATGGCACAGAGCGTCAGTGAGATCCTGTCCGCTTTGATCACGGTACCATTCCTGGTCATCTTCTTGAAATCGCTGCCTAAGGATGCATCTTCTGTGCAGGCATAAGAAAAGGGATCCTCAGTTTCTGCCGATGCAGGACAGAAAGGATCCCTTTTTTATATCAGGACAAGGATCAGTTCGATCAGCAGACCGCCGATCAGACCGCAGAGCCAAGTCAGGAACATGATCTGGAAGTTTTCTTTCAGATTTGGATTGACCCGCCAAAGGACCATCATGCCGGTGCCGGCATTGACTAGCAAGCCAGCACATACTGCCGCAAAGCCGATGACCCCTTCAAGATACATCTTGGTCAGCAGGATTGAAGAAGCACAGGAAGGAATCATGCCGATCAGAGTTGCTGCAAATACAGACTGATTTGGATAGGAAGAAACAAACATCCGCAGACTGTCCTCGCCGATCCAGGCAACGATCAGATTGAAGACCAGGGTGATCAGCAGCAGCCAAACAGTTACCTGCATTGTATGCATAGCAGCTGAATAGAAGATGCCATGCGCATGATCATCATGTTCACGTTCACAAAATTCTTCTACATCGATGCTGCGCTTTTTAGAGAAGCGGTCAATGATGATACCGGCGATGCCGGCCACGATCAGTTTGACGAACAGGATCGGCCAGATCTTGCTGAAAGGTGCCTGCATGCTCAACATGATAGAAAGCATTTCATCGGAAGATGACAGATAGACAGCAATCAGCGTGCCGGCTGAGATTACACCGGTCGCAAACAGCGACGATGCTGCTCCGGCAAAGCCGCAGGAAGGGATCAGGCCCATGATCGTGCCCATGATCGGATTCAGCCGGCGGTGCTTTTCTAAGAAGTGTTCCATCTTATGACCGGCTTCATGTTCCATGAACTCTAAGAGCAGATAAATAATAAATAAGAAAGGAATGATCTTAACGACATCGCTCAGTGAATCCAGCAGGATATCGATCAATACCATATCAGATCATCCTTGATGTCATCAGTATATGTGACAAAATAGCTTCCTTCTGTTTTTCCGGTCTCATTCTGTGCCTTATCAGGATCCATGATCCATACGGCGGAAACTTTTTTCCCCGAGGCTGCTTCATAAGCGGCCAGTGCTTTTTTGCCATCAGCCACGCTCATTGTAAAAAGCGTTGTGGAGAGACAGTCAGCAACACCGGAATCATCTGCGATGATCGTTACACTGTGATAGTAGGTGGCAGGAAAGAGGGTCTGCGGATCAATAATATGTGAATATCGATTGCCGTCGGTCCCTGTGTAATACCGTTCATAATCGCCTGAAGTGACTACGGAATAGGATGGTTCTACATCCAGAGCCACTAAGGAATCTCCGGTGGAACTGCCTGGATTGGTAATGCCGATGCGCCATTGCGAACCATCGGCTTTTGCCCCAAGCAGACGGATGTTCCGTCCGACGTTGACATAGCCGCCGCTGATATCCTGCTTTTCAAGATCCGCTGCGACCTGTTCTGTGGCATAGCCTTTGGCAATGCCGCCGACATCTAAGGAAACAGCAGCATCTGTGATATAGACGGTGCTGGCATCTTCATCGATGATGACTTTGTCCCAGCCGCTCTCTGACTTTACTGCATCCAATTCTTCCTGGGATGGAATAGGGGCATTCTGTCCCTGCTCATTCAGCTTGATGCCGCTTTCACGGTAGGTATGCCATATCTTCAGGACGGCGCCCATCGTGATATCAAATTCACCATCCGAATAGACATAGAATTGTTTGGCCAGTTTCAGCATATCTATGATCTTCTGATCGACCTTTACTGGCTGAATGCCGGCATTGTCATTGATCGTCTTCAGATTATTGATACCGTCATAATTGTTGTAGATATCATAGAGATCGCTGTATTCTTTCAATTCTGTTAAAGAGCTCTGATAGTGCGCTGCGCTTTCATCTGTTTTTGGAGCTTCCTGGTACGCATAAGTTGTATCAAAGATACCGGCATCAAGATTTGTATTCTTATAGGCTTCAGCGGAAGTTGATGCTGAAGCGGCTGATGCCGCATTTGAGGAACAGCCTGTCAGCAGAAGGGCGGACAGTACGATTTTGCATATGTTTTTCTTTGTCATATTGACCGATTATAGCAGAACTTCAACAAAGTGCCTAACATCTGCTCACCTGAACAATTGATGAAATATTCAAAGAAATAATACAAAGAAGCAGAATTGCCAAGTCAATTGTTGGTAAACTGATTAAGAAACTGCATAAATAAAGAAAAAGATGCTATAATTCACTCTGTTTTGATGGGAGGAGACCATATGTCATTTTTACAGGGACCGATGAATGAACATCTCAATGGGCATAAGGATCTGACGCTGGGCAAAGAAGTCCTGAAGTCAATGGATCCGGATGTGGTATGGGTGCCGTTATATAACGGAAACGCTGCATGCACACCGTGTGTGAAAGTTGGAGATGAAGTTTCGATCGGTACAAAGGTCGCAGAAAGAAACGACCACTTTTACCTGCCTATCTTCTCGCCAGTATCTGGAACAGTTACCGGCATTGAGAAATTCATGACTTCTGGCATGACGCAGGGTGAACATTTAAGAATCCAGAATGACCACAAGAACACAGCTGTGCGTGCTTTTGCGGAGTTTGATTATGAAAAAGCCAGCTGGCAGGAACTGCTGGATTTCGTAAAGAACGCAGGAATGTTAGGACTTGGCGGGGCAGGCTTCCCTACCTATGTCAAGTATATGAAGCCGGAGAATGTAAAACTATTCATTGTCAATGCAGTGGAATGCGAACCTTATTTGACTTCTGACTACAAGAATATTGAAGCCAACTTATCCTTATTGAAAACAGGTGTACTTGCTCTGTTCAAACTTTCAAAAGCAGAGAAGGGATGCATTGCAATCAAGGAAGATAAGAAGGACCAGATTTCTGCACTGCAGACTGCCTTCAGCGGTACACCGATCGAGATCCGTACAGTACCGGATAAGTACCCAATGGGCTGGGAGCGTGTGCTGGTCTATGAACTGACAGGGAAGCGCTATGACAGACTTCCGATGGAAGCAGGATGCGTGCTGAACAATGCTTCGACCGCTATTGCTTTAGGCGATGCGATCATCAATGGCATGCCGATCATTCATAAGGTGCTGACCGTTTCAGGCAATGCTCTGAAGCAGCCGCAGAATATTATTGTGCCGATTGGAACACCTGCTCACGAAGTCATTGAAGCAGTCGGCGGATATGCTGACGGTGTTGATGATGTTCTGGTGATTGCCGGCGGACCGATGATGGGCAAAGCAATTCCAAATGATACTTTTGTGATCTGTCCGCAGAATAATGGCCTGACGGTCCTGAAAAATGAACCAATTGACAGTGTTGCATGCTTGCGCTGCGGGAAATGCACAGAACATTGTCCTTCTGGCCTGGAGCCAGTCAATATTGCGGCAGCTGCAAAGAAAATGGATAAGGATGCTTTGGCTAAATTATCTGTTATGGACTGCATTGAGTGCGGTTTATGCACGTATGTATGTCCTTCAAAGATCGATGTTACAGAGAATGTCCGCAAAGGCAAGAGGCTCATTCAGCTGCAGATGCAGAAGGATAAGAAAGCAAAGGGAGGAAGATAAACATGAAAATTTCATACAGACCATCCCCGAACTATCGTTCTGAACAGAGCACAACTGGAATCATGTGGGACGTCACGTTCTGCCTGCTGGCAGTTCTGCTGTTCTCGATTGTTTGGTACAGTGTATCCTATGGTGCAATGTATGGCTTGAGAGTATTCTTAATGGCTCTGTTCGCGGTCATCGCGGCCGAGGTCACAGAGATCATCTGGTTCAAGGCGACGGGCAAGGATTGGAAAGAGATCTTCCATTCCTATGGCTGGGTAACTGCTTTGATCTTAGTTCTGATCACTCGCTTGGAAGTCAGTTATTACGCTGTCATCGTTGCCGTGATCGTCGCCATTGTCTTTGGTAAGATGGTGTTCGGCGGCTTTGGCCAGAATATCTTCAACCCAGCGGCTTTCGGCGAAGCATTGATCATGAATTCCTTCAGTGCATCTGTTGCATCGGATATTTCGACTGGTGCAACACCTGTTACAACGATCAAGTCCACAGGCTGGATCATGGATTCAAGTGCCTTCAGTGCTTTCCTGAATCAGTTTGGCGGCCTCAAGAGCTTCTTCTTGGGGAATTATGCATCCGTCATCGGCGGAAGCTGTGCATTGCTGCTGATCTTATGCTTTCTCTACCTATTATGGAAGAAGGATATTGATTGGCATCTCAGTGTCAGCTATGTTGTAACAATATTTGTTATTTCTGGAATTGTTGGACTGATGAAGGGCGCGGGCTTTGAATACGGTCTATTCAACGTTATCAGCGGCGGTGTCCTGTTCGGAGCTGTCTTTATGATGACAGATCCTGTATCAACGCCGGTTACCATTGGCGGCAGAGTTGTCTTTGGTATCTGCACAGCCTGCCTGACTCTGGTCATCCGCTGGCGGAGCAATCTTCCAGATGGTGTCTTATTCTCTATCTTATTAATGAATATGCTGACACCGGCAATTGATAAGGCATTCTCTGGCAATCAGATCAAGAATGCTTCAACGTTTATGAAGCGGGCAGTTATCATTTCTGCTATTGCTATTGTGACTGCTTTCTTTGTCGGCTCGATGCTTGCTCCTAAGACATCTTCAACGGCATCTGCTGCAAGAGAGAATACAGCAGCGGAGATCACTGACATATCTGTCAGTGAAATGTGAGGAGGATACTGAATATGGATAAAAATTCCAGTATGTATAAAACGATCCTCTTAGCTGTTGTATGTTCTGTGGCTGGCGCATGCTTAGCTGCAGTCAATGCAGTAACAAAGCCGATCATTACAGACAATGCACTTGCAGCTGTAAAAACAACATTGAATCAATTCTATCCGGATGCTTCTTTCACGGATGTGACATCCAAGTATGTTACTAAGGATACAGATCTTGTAGATGGTATCTATGAAGCAGAAGGAAAAGGCTACATCTTTACGCTCCATAATACAGGATACAGTTCTTCCGGTTTCAAGTTTGCCATTGCCTTCAACAATGATGGAACAATTGCAGGATATATGGCTCTTGAACAGCAGGAGACTTCCGGCAAAGGATCATTGGCTTTTGATCAGGACTATGCTGACCAAGTGAAAAAACTTACTTCTTTGGATGCAATGCCTTTGATCTCAGGGGCTACCATCACAACAAGTGCTGTCGGGGCTGCTGTCAAGCAGGCTGAATCAATCTTCAATTCGATTGCTAATATCTCGGGCGAACCTGCTTCTCAGGCTTCTTCTGCTGCAACAAGCGGAGCAACCACTAACAGCGGTGCTACTTCAAGTGCTTCAGCATCCTCCGGTACAAAAGTATCTGATACGCTTGGTACAGGAGATTACTCCAGTGCGAAAGCATCCTGTACAGCAACATCTTCCGGTGCCTTTGCATGCCATGCAACAGGATTCGAAAGTGCAGAAGTAACAGCTACGGTCCTTGTCAAGGATGGCGCAATCACTTCTATCACAGGTCTGACTGGCAAAGACAATGGCGATGGCATGGGAGATGCATGGTATTCTGATGCTTCTGTCTTCAATGGCGCAACATTGGATTCATCCATTGATGCAATGTCAGGCGCTACATTTACTTCAAAAGCCGTAAAAGGCATGGCGGCAGCAGCTCTCAAAGCTGCGGCTCAGCAATAAAGGAGGTCACTTATGAGCGAAAACAATGAAAAGAAACCAAGCTTTTTCTCAAAGCTGATCACTGAGAATCCAGTCTTCGGACTGTATCTGGGCATCTGCTCTACGCTGGCAATTTCTACATCTGTTAACAATGCTATCGGCATGGGCGTAGGTGTTATCGTAGTCTTAGTGCTTTCAAATATCGTTATCTCAATGATCGCCAAGATCACACCGGATGACATTCATATTCCAGTTTATATTGTTGTCATTGCTACACTGGTAACAATTCTGGAAATGTTCATGCATGCATATACACCTGATCTGTATACAGCATTGGGTGCATTCCTATCTCTGATCGTTGTCAACTGCATCATCTTGGGAAGAGCAGAGGCTTTTGCCTGCAATCACAGTGTCGGAGAATCCGCACTGGATGGTCTGCAGATGGGCCTAGCCTATACATGCTCTCTTCTGTGCATGTCCCTGATCCGTCAGATCATAGGCACTGGTGTTCTGTCTTTAGCAAATCCATTTACCAATGCGGTCATTTTCTCATGGCGCATTATTCCGGAATCTTATACGATTCCATTCATGACCGGCGAAACGGGCGCTTTCTTCACTTTTGCCTGCTTAGCTGCAGCTGTTGCGGTCTATAAAGAGAGCGTTGCTCAGAAGTCCGCAAAGAAGGAGGTTAAGTAAGTATGAATTTATTTGCCTTATTCATCAGCGCAATGCTGATCAATAACATTGTCTTGACCAAGTTCTTAGGCATGTGCCCATTCATGGGCGTATCCACCAAGCTGGATTCTGCTGTCGGCATGGGCGCAGCTGTTATCTTCGTTATCTTCGGTGCTTCGGTGCTGTCTTGGTGCTTATATTACTTTGTATTGGTACCGCTTCAGCTGGAGTATATGGAACTGATCACCTTCATTCTGCTGATCGCAGCGTTTGTTCAGTTCGTTGAATTATTCTTAAAGAAGTATTCTCCAGGACTGTATCGTCAGCTTGGTATTTATCTTCCATTGATCACGACCAACTGTACAGTTCTGTATGTTGCACAGGAAAACATCACAAAGAATTATGATATCTTCCAGACAATGGTCAATTCCATTGCAACCCCAGCAGGATTTATGCTGATGCTGGTCATCTTTGCTACGATCCGTGAAAGACTTCAGGGCAGTGATATTCCTAAGCCATTCAAGGGAAACCCAATTGCCTTTGTTGTTGCAGGCATTATGGCAATTGCCTTCTCTTCTCTTGCGGGCCTGGTTGGATAAACAATGAAAGTTTTAATTGCGATCGTACTTGTGGCAGGCCTGTTCCTTCTGAATGTATTTCTCTTTCGAAAGAACAAACATACGCCTGTACCAAAGGGCTGTGAAAATCTTACACCGGACTGTGGGAGCTGTGGCATGTCAGACTGTACGTCAAGAATGAAACCAATAAGAAAAGAGGAAGATGATGGTAATCATTAAGGCATTATTACTGATGCTGATATTAGGAGCTGTATTGGGGGCAGTGCTTGGATTTGCATCAAAGAAATTCTATGTCAAGGAAGACAATAGAGTGCAGGATATCCTCGGCATGCTGCCAGGATACAACTGCGGCGGATGCGGCAATCCAGGATGCGCTGGCATGGCTGCAAAATTGGTATCTGGTGATTGCAAGATCGACCAATGTGCACCTAGCAAACCAGATGCAAAAGAAAAGATCCGTCAGTATCTTGCAGAGCATAAAGAAGCATAAAGCAAAAAGGTCTTCAGCAATGAAGACTTTTTTCATGCAGATATCACCTTTTCATCAAGGAATGATGCGTATTGTCTGCTATATATACTTCAGAGGGCAGACATATGAAAAGATATGAAATCGAACCGTATTTAGGAAAGTCAGTACTGATCTATGCCAAACGTCAGCAGATCTGCAGCGGACAATTTGCCAGAATGCGCACCATCAATGGGAATGAGGTCATGGAGATCCGCCATTCCAGTGAATACAGTTTTCTTGCAATTCAGGATGTTCTGTACATGATCGAAACAAAACGAAGCTGAAACGTACTGCCATATCAGGAAAATAATTTTTCTGTGCATATATATAGACAGAAGAGAGATGCAGATATGAAAAAGAAGATTTTCCTGAAAATTGCGGTATGTCTTGGCTGCGCTGCGATGCTATTGGCGCTGAACGGTATTCTGTTCAATCTATGCATGAAAGAAAAGCTGAATCTGGTCCATACCTATATTGCTGCAGAAGATATACCGCCGCGTACAAAGATCACCGAAGAATATCTTGTTTCAGCAGAGATTGCTTCTGATTATCTGATTGATAATACATATTTAGAAAAAGAAGATATCATTGGAAAATATACGGAGATCCAAGGCATGATCCCAGCTGGATCTGTTTTCTATAAGCATATGCTTTATGAAGAAAAGGACCTTCCGGATCATGCTCAGCTGCAGCTGAAAGAAGGGGAAACATCCTTTGGCGTACAGGTCGATGTAGCTTCCTTAGGCTCGCTGACTGAAGGAGAAAGAATCGATATGCATGTCGGCATCGAGCGGAGGGACAGCACGCCTCTGACAGGCATCCTGATCCAGAATGCAAGAATCATCTGTATCAAAGATCATCAGGGACTTTCACTCAGCAATGTGAAAAGTAATGGCGTCCCTTATCTGATGGAGCTTGCTGTGCAGAGAACAGATCTTGATCTGTTGAATCTGGCTGAAAGTGTTGGTACTTTAAAGTTCTTTCCGTCCTCAGACCCTTACAGTACAGAACCTGAGGCCTCGCTTGTCTATGATTCCGATATGACAAGATATCTGCAGAACATGAAGGAAAGCACTTCAAAATAGACTTCGGCGCATGCGGCATGGCAGAGCCAGTCAAGTCCGATAACAAAAAAATGGCTTATTCAGCCACTTTAGATCAATAATGGGGCGACTAGTGGGACTCGAACCCACGAGTGCTGGAGCCACAATCCAGTGTGTTAACCAACTTCACCATAGCCGCCAGGTGCTTGATAATATTACCGCAAAGAGAAGGGGAATGCAAGCATAACCTAACGGTAATATAATGAATATGCAGGAGAGAAAATATGGAGATCACAGTTGCGGGGCAGGAACGTTCTGTCCGTGTTGAATACAAGCGGAATCACAATATGTATCTGAGGATCAATGATGATGGCAGTCTGCATGTTACGTGCCCTCGCTGGGTGAACAGCAGCGAGATCAGATCTTTTATCAGTGAAAAAGAAAAATGGATCGAACGCAGTGAACAGAGCATCAGAAGAAAACAGTCCTCTTTAAAAACAGGACTGGATGGCATCAGTGCATTTTGGCTGGGACAGTCATATCAGATCGATACTGTTCTTTCTCATAAGAGCTTTTTATTCATTGATGAAGATGCGAGAAAGATCATTTTTTTCCTGAAAGAGAATACACCGCAGGAAAGAGAAAAAGTATTTTATCGAGAAGGTGCTAAAATGTTGAAGGCAATGATCAATGAACGCCGGACAGAATGGGACCTGAAGATCTGTGAAAGCCACCAGAAGCCATTGCCGAGAATCACGATCAAATATATGACATCGCGCTGGGGGAGCTGTTCCCCAGAAGCTGGGCATATCAGTATCAATGTTCGGCTGATCCACTTTCCGAAAGAATGTCTGGATTATGTACTTCTCCATGAATATGTGCATATGCTTGTGCCGAATCATGGTCCATCATTCTATCAGACCGTGCAGCAGTATATGCCTATGTGGAAATCATACAGCGATCAATTGAAATAGGAGGATACAATGTCAGCTGATACATCAATCGGGTCTGCAATCTTTGAAGGAGGACTGATCAATTTTATGATCAGGACTGCATTTATTGTCATCTTTGCCTGGGTGATCAATAAACTGATCGATAGAACTGTCAGACAGGTGAAGAAAAAGAATAATTCCAATGATATGCTTACGGTCTATATCCGCAAGATCCTGAATGCCATCATTTATGCCGTGGCAGCTTTTTCAGTGCTTTCTGCTATTGTTCCGCTGGAGGGCCTGGGATCAGCAGTTCTGGGCGCTACTTCTGTTATTACAGTTGTGCTAGGCTTAGCTGCCCAGGAGACATTCGGCAATTTCATTGCTGGTTTTTTCTTGGCTTTGGGCCAGCCGTTCTCGGTAGGAGATCTGATCACGCTGCCGGATAAGAATATTACCGGTACGGTGCAGGAGATCACTTTCCGTCATACGGTGCTGCATACGATCGAAAATACGCAGATGATCATCCCAAACTCACTGATGAATTCAGCAGTATTGGAAAACAAGGTATTCGGACAGGGCACTTTTACCCGCTATATGAAGATCAGCATCGCCTATGACTCTGATATGATCCTTGTGAAGAAACTGATAACGGAAACAGTCATGGCAAATCCCCTGGTCAATGATCTAAGAAGCAAAGAGGAAAAGATGCAGGGAAAAGAACCATTCCTGATCCGTCTGGATGATTTCCAAGAATCAGGGCTTCTGATTACTTTCCCGGTCAATACCACCGATTATAAGGACAACCTTCAGGCTTCTTCGGAGATCAGGCAAAGGCTTTTGATCGTCTTTAAAGAGAATCAGATAGAGATTCCTTATCCCAAGGTGCAGGTGCTGCACTGAAGAACAGTCCCGCCATGCAGATGCTGAAAATCTGACACGTGGGATTTTTTTGCTGTGCTAAAATACATGTATGAAGAAAACAATGACAGTGATCTTAACAGCGGCTTTTCTCTGCCTGATTACGGCAGCTTTCAGTGTACGTGAAAGCATTGTTCATCATGGCGTGCAGATCACGGCAGAATCCGTGGTCACCAATGGGTCGATCATTAAGATGCAGATTGCGGCAGTGCGCAGCAATCAGACCATTACCAGTGTGACATATGAAATGGTGGATGACACGCTGGTCAATGTCCATGTCAATATGGATTTTGCCGAAAGACATGCGGTCTCTCAAGAGCAGACACTGCAGCTCCTGCTTCCCAGCGAGAAAACAGTACATTTCTATATCAATGAACAGATGCTGGCGACTTCTCTGCAGAAAGATGGGGCTATCTGGAAGACAGTTGGATGAAAACGGTTACATCTCTTCTCGATCATTTGTTTGTATTTTCAAAGAAACGAGATGAATTGTGTTGAATGAAAAAAGAATTCTGCTATATTTGAAATAGAGATCCAAGCAGAAAGATAACAGAGAAAAATATGATGATAAAGAATGGAATACTTCTTTTAGCTATCGATGAAAGGGACTGCAGATTAGCGGCTGATATGCTTTTGGGCGGGGCATGCAGAACATATGAATATGGGATTTGAGGTGGGTGAATTATGCTCACCTTTTTATATCTAAACTGATGAACATAAAAGGAGGAAACGATTATGGATCAGGTAAACCAAGAATTCTTTGATGCAGCAGGTTTGGGGGATTTTGGCAAAGTCTGTGCCCAGGTTTCAAAAGGTGCAGATGTCAACATTGCCAATGGTGACGGGCGTACGGCACTGATGCGCAGTGCAAAGAGAGGATACGAGGATATTGTCCGCTTCTTATTGGATAATGGCGCCGATACAAGAGCACGTGATAAAAATAATAAGACGGCTCTGATGGGCGCAGCTAAAAAAGGACATACAGAAATATGCCGGATGCTGATCCATGCCGGAGCAGATGTCAATTCACATGATAATAATGGCAGAACATCATTGATGAGAGCAGCACTGCTCGGAGAGACAGAAACAGTTGGATATCTGATCTCCAAAGGTGCCGATGTCAATGCGGCGGATGATCAGGGCAGGACTGCTTTGATGGAAGCTGTCACGGGATATAAAGAAGATATCATCGATCAGCTTTTGGCTGCTGGGGCATCGGTGAATACCGCAGATGCAAAGGGCTGTACGGCTTTGATGAGAGCGGCATATATTGGTATTCCTGATCTGGTAAAGAGCCTTCTTTCAAAAGGCGCGGATAAGACTAAAAAGGATTATCAGGGAAATCTGGCAATTCATTATGTCAGAAAAGAATGCTTTGAAGATCTGAAAGGCTTCCTGAAGTGAGGGCGCGGCGATGAGAGACTATCTTGCAAATGAAGTGCGGAATGTCGTGGTATTGGGACACTCCGGTGCCGGGAAGAGCTCTTTGATCGAGGCCTGCCTGTATACAACTCATCAGATCGATAAATACGGTGCGAATAATGACGGTACGACAGCATTGAACTATGATACCGAAGAAGGAAAGCGCAGGGCTTCTGTCTACTGTCATTTGGCTCCGGTGGAATGGCAGAATAAAAAGATAAACTTTATTGATGTGCCGGGATATATGGATTATGTCGGTGAAGAAGCGACCGGCCTGATGGTCGGGGACAATGCGCTGATCGTTGTATCTGCTAAAGACGGTGCAGAAGCGGGAACTGAAAGAGCGTGGAAGAATGCTGTAAAAAAACAGAAGCTTCCAACGATCTTCTTTGTGAATAAATTGGATGATGAAAATGCAGATTTCTCGCAGACCGTGGATGATCTGCGAAAAAAATTCGGAAAATCCGTCTTCTTATTTGAACTGCCGATCATTGACGGGAGAAAAGTCATTGGCTCTGTCAATATCCTTCGCCATAAGGCTTGGTACTACGATAAGCCAGGTGTTCCGCAGGAAGTGCCGGATGCCATCAAACCAAAGGTCGATGAGTATTACAGCGAAATTGCTGAAGCTATCGCTATGACCGATGATGAACTGCTTGAAAAATACTCCAACGGTGAAGAATTTGATGAACATGAGATAGCGAAAGGCCTGCGTATCGGTGTCCGTGATGGAGATATCCATCCTGTTTACTGCGGGTCAGCCGAAAAGCAGACCGGTATTGAAAGACTGCTGGATCTGATCACAGAATTCTTCCCAAGCTATGCCGAGAAGGGACATGTCCATGCCCTGAATGCAAAGAATGAGACCTTGGATATGGAGACCAATGAAGAAGAAGCCTTAAGTGCTTTTGTCTTCAAGACCGTCATTGATCCATTTGTTGGAAAAGTCTCTTACCTGAAGGTCATGAGCGGGGTGCTGAACAGCGATTCACAGGTCTATAATGCCAAAAAAGATGTCATGGAAAAGATCTCTCAGATCTATGTCATCAATGGCAAGTATCAGATTGGCGTGGGGAAGCTGTTCACTGGTGATATTGGGGCAGTTGTCAAGCTGCAGAGCACTTCGACAAATGATACGCTGTGCACTAGAAGCAGAGTCGTTCATTATCCGGACATTGAATATCCGCAGCCGATGCTGGGGTATGCAATCCGGCCTAAGACAAAAGCAGATGAAGATAAGATGTCGGTCGGTATCCGCAATTTGATGCAGGAAGACGGCACGATACGTTTTGTCAATAATGATGAAACACATGAACAGATCCTGTATGGCATCGGGGATCAGCACATCAATCTGATCCTGGATAAACTGAAGGCAAAGTACAAAGTGGAAGTAACTTCTGCATTGCCGACCGTGCAGTACCGTGAAACGATCCGCGGCAAAGCAGAAGCACAGGGACGTTATAAGAAACAGAATGGCGGTGCCGGTCAGTTTGGCGATGTATGGGTCAGATTTGAACCGAGCGATGACCCAGATGGAGATATGGTATTTGCGGAAGAAGTATTCGGCGGCGCAGTGCCAAAGCAGTACTTCCCACCGACAGAACAAGGCTTGAGAGAATGCATGAAGAAGGGCCCGTTAGCAGGCTTCAAAGTGGTCGGCGTCAAAGCAACACTGTATGATGGCTCCTATCATCCGGTAGATTCAAAAGAAGTTGCGTTCAAGGAAGCAGCCAGACTTGCCTATGTTGCGGCGATGCCGAAGGCTGATCCCGTTCTTCTGGAACCGATTGGGAAGATCGTCGTGACGGCACCGGAAGAGTATACGGGCGCAATCATGGGCGACTTTACCAAGAGACGCGGACTGATCAATGATATGACGACAGATGAGGACGGCGATCAGGTGATCAATGCGGAAGCACCGATGGCTGAAATGCAGACATATCAGAATGAGCTTCGGGCTATGACGCAAGGTCGAGGGTCTTATATCATTACTTTTGACCGTTACCAGGCAGCACCGAAGGAAGTGGCTGATAAAGTCATCGCAGAAGCAAAAGAAAAAAGAAAACAGGAAGAAAAATAGCAGTTTTGAGGGACAGTGAGCACACACTGCCCCTTTTCTTCCTGAATTCATTGCGAAAAAAAGAGGATTATTGTATTTCAAGTTTTGAAGTAAAAACGGTGTATAGCCCATGGTTACGGGCTCTGCACCGTTTTGTCTGTGTAGTGAACTGGATCATATTATTGTGAATATGCGAATCATCAATATTTGAGCAGTCGACGCATCTCC
>JAAYWN010000042.1 GCA_012516665.1 Erysipelotrichaceae bacterium | reverse complement strand
TTAGGTGCAGGTGCATTTGTCTGCGGTGAAGAGACGGCATTGATCTCTTCCATTGAAGGAAAGCGCGGCATGCCGAATCCAAAGCCTCCATTCCCAGCAGTCCATGGCGTATGGGGCAAGCCAACCAGTATCAACAATGTTGAGACACTTGGCAATGTAGCTCAGATCATCAATAAGGGCGCAGCTTGGTATTCTTCCATAGGTACCGAAAAATCCAAGGGCACAAAGGTCTTCGCACTGGGCGGAAAGATCAAGAATACAGGCCTCGTCGAGATTCCAATGGGCACGACACTGCGTGAGATCATTTATGATATCGGCGGCGGCTGTCCGAATAACAAGGCATTTAAGGCAGTTCAGACCGGCGGACCTTCCGGTGGATGTCTGACTGAAAAAGAATTGGATACACCAATTGATTATGACAACCTGATCAAAGCTGGTTCCATGATGGGATCGGGCGGTATGATTGTTATGGATGAAGACAACTGTATGGTAGATGTCGCAAAGTTCTACATGGAATTTATCTGTGATGAATCCTGCGGAAAATGCACACCATGCCGTGTCGGGACAAAGCGTCTGCTGGAAATGCTGACAAAGATCACCGATGGCGAAGGCACCATGGACATGCTTGATGAAATGGAGAAGCTCTGCTACGAGATCAAGGATACCGCATTATGCGGACTTGGCCAGACAGCACCGAATCCAATTCTTTCTACACTGCATCACTTCAAAGATGAATACATTGCGCATATTGTTGACAAAAAATGTCCGGCAGGCGTATGCAAACATCTGCTGACATATTCCATCAATCCGGATAAGTGCCGCAAATGCTCAATGTGTGCTAGGAACTGTCCAGTAGAAGCAATTACGGGTGTAGCGGGAAAAGAAGTATTCAAGATCGATACAAACAAATGCATTAAGTGCGGTACATGTATCAGTTCCTGCCGCTTCAATGCTGTAGAAAGACATTAAGGAAGGAAGAAAAAATGACAACAGTACATTTAAAGATAAATAATCGCGCAATTGAAGCAGAAGCAGGAAAGACGATCCTGCAGGCTGCCCGCGAAAATGGCATCTACATTCCTACCTTATGCTATCTGAAAGATATTAATAAGTCCGGAGCATGCCGTATCTGCTTGGTTGAAGTAAAAAAAGCAAGAACATTGCTGAGCTCCTGCACTACGCCGATCTCCGAAGGTATGGAAGTCTTTACAAACAGTGAACGTGCTTTGCAGGGAAGAAGAAACACTTTGGAATTGATGCTTTCAAATCATAACAAGGACTGCCTGTCATGCAAAAAATCTGGTCACTGCGAACTGCAGACGCTCTGTGAAGAAATGGGCATCCGTACTTCTGAATATGAAGGTGCACATACTGAGCCAACGTATGATGACTTCAGCTATGGCATCGTTCGTGATACTTCCAAGTGCATCCTCTGCCAGCGCTGCATTGAAACATGCAAGAAGGTACAGGGACTTGGCATCTTAGGCTTAGAGAACAGAGGATTCAAGACCATTGTCGCTCCAGTCTATAACAAATCATTTACCGATGTTGACTGTATGCAGTGCGGACAATGCGTGATCAACTGTCCGACAGGTGCTTTGACTGAAAAAGAAAATATTCAGGATGTGATTGCAGCTCTAAATGATCCAAACAAAACTGTGATTGTACAGACAGCACCGGCTGTCCGTGCTTCCTTGGGCGAAGAATTTGGTATGCCGATTGGTTCGCGGGTTACTGGGAAAATGACCGCAGCATTGAAGGCTTGTGGGTTTGACAGAGTATATGACACCAATTTCGGTGCCGATCTGACAATTATGGAAGAGGGCAATGAGCTCTTAGATAGACTGCAGAACAAAGGTACATTACCTATGCTGACATCCTGCTCACCAGGATGGGTACGCTTTATGGAATATGAGTATCCAGAGCTTCTTCCGCATTTAAGTACATCGAAGTCACCGCATATGATGCTTGGTGCTGTGATCAAATCCTATTGGGCAAAGAAAAAGGGCGTAGAGCCTAAGGATATCTATGTCGTATCTATTATGCCATGTATTGCCAAGAAGTCTGAGATCCAGAGACCGGAAAATAAGACAGCTGATTATGTTGATGTTGATGCTGTTCTTACCACCAGAGAATGTGCCCGTCTGATCAAGATGTTCGGCATTGACTGGAATGAGCTGGAAGATGAAGAATTTGATCAGGATCTCTTAGGTGACTATACGGGTGCTGGTGTTATCTTCGGTGCGACAGGAGGTGTCATGGAAGCAGCTCTTCGTACGGTCAAACAGAAGCTTGAAGGAAAAAAATTAGATCCGGTCGACTTTGAAGCATGCCGCGGTATGGCTGGCGTCAAGGAAGCAGAGATCGATCTGAATGGTACCAAGATCTGGATTGCCATCACTTCTTCTATGTCATGTGCAAAACCTTTGATTGATGAAGTCAAAGCAGGCACTTCTAAGTATACCTTTATTGAAGTCATGGGATGCCCAGGGGGATGCATCAATGGCGGCGGTCAATCGATCGTCCCATCCCGCATCAAGAACGGCAAAATTGGATATGGCTATAAGGAACTTCGTATGAAAGCTCTTTATGATGAAGATAAAGCATGTGAATTAAGAGTATCTTCTGATAATCCTCAGATTCAGGAGCTCTATAATGATTACCTTGAAAAACCAGGAAGTGAACTTGCAGAGAAGCTACTGCATACTTCTTATTCCGGCAAAGAAAAGTACAAGATATTTTAAGTATCAGAGAGATCAAAAATGATCTCTCTTTTCTTTCAGTCATTAAAAAAGGCTCCCGCAGGAGTCTTTCATTTTATTATTTCTTTAATACAGACAATGCATATTCAGCAGCTTTGTCAATGGCAATATTCTGTTTTTCTGATGTCCTTGTTTTCCATTCAACATTGCCTTCAGCTATTCCCTTGCCGACCGTAATGCGATACGGAATGCCGATCAGTTCCATATCTTTGAATTTGACACCTGGTCTTTCATCGCGGTCATCGAGAATGACTTCAACACCTTTGGCAGTCAGAGCATCATAGATCTGATTAGCAGTCTCGACCTGTTTCTCATCTTTCATTGAGATGATAACAATAGCAACTTGGTACGGTGCAATATCAGCCGGCCAGTTGATGCCATTTTCATCTGCATTCTGTTCAGCCAAAGCAGCCATGGCACGGCCTGGTCCAATGCCATATGATCCCATCCAGACGTACTGCAGAGTATTGTTAGCGTCTAAATACTGAAGATCCATAGCTTTTGAATATTTTGTGCCAAGCTTGAAGGTGTTCCCGACTTCAATGCCATGTGAGAAGTGGATCCTGCCGCCGCATTTAGGACAGATATCGCCTTCCATAATATTTCTCAGATCGCCATGGCCAGTGATTGTAAAGTCTTTGTTATTCACATTGGTATAGTGATAGCCTGTTTTGTTGGCACCGACAATAAAGTTCTGCATGAACATGACTTCTTCATCAGCATAGACCGGGCACTTGATATTGATTGGCCCAGCAAAGCCTATCTGTGCACCAGTTGCATTAACGACCATGTCCGGATCAGCCAGTTCAACGCTCTGTGCATTGAGGAACTTTCTCAATTTTGTCTCATTGACATCACGGTCTCCTCTGACCATTACGCCGACAGGATTTCCATCAATGTTATAGATCAGTGTTTTTACAAAGTCCTTAGCATCCTTATGGAAGAACCCAGCAACTTCTTCAATCGTGCGGCTGTTCGGTGTCTCCGCCAAAGTAAGTTCTTCCGGTGCTTCATCGTGATCTGGCTTTTCCGGCACACATGGAGCGACTTCAATATTAGAAGCAAAGTCACAGTTCTCACAGAGGACAAGTGTATCTTCGCCAAGAGGTGTTACCGCCTGGAATTCTTCCGAAAGCAGTCCGCCCATGACGCCTGTATCAGCTCTGACGATCTTATAATTCAGATGCAGTCTATCCATGATGTTTTTATAGGCTTGGAACTGTTTAGCATAAGCTGCATCCATCCCTGCTTCATCCTTATCAAAAGTATAAGCGTCCTTCATGATGAATTCTCTTACCCGGATCAAACCATATCTTGGTCTTGGCTCATCTCTGAATTTTGTCTCAAACTGATACAGCGAGAAGGGCATGTTTTTATAAGAACGGATCTGCTGTTTTGCAGCTATGGCAAACAGTTCCTCATGCGTCGGTCCTAAGACATATGGCTGTCCCTTGCGGTCTTTCAAAGAGAACATATCTTTGCCAAAGCCAGCTCTTCTCCCAGAAGCAACATAGACATCCTCAGGAATCAAAGCAGGCATCAGCAATTCCTGACAGCCCGTCGCATCCATCTCTTCCCGGATGATATTTTCGATTTTGCGCATTACACGCCATCCCATTGGCAGCATCATATAGACACCGGATGAGTTCTTTTTAATAAAACCAGCTCTTACCAGAAGATTGGAACTGATGGAATCTTCATCCTTCACATCTTCCCGCAGGGTATAAAAGAAACTGTTATTGATCTTCATCGTAAACTCCTTTATTTATCGGTATGATTATATCATCAATTCTTCCTTTACGAAAAAGCATTTCTAACATATAATGCAGAATAAAATAAGGAGGATTTATACTGCATGGCAAAGTATTACAATGAACCGTCTCACACTTTCAGTGAATATCTTCTGATCCCTGGCTACACCGGTCCCGACAACATTCCTGAAAACGTATCATTGAAAACACCTCTTGTTAAATACAAGAAAGGGGAGAAGCCTGCCATCACGCTGAATGTGCCGATGGTCAGTGCAGTCATGCAGTCAGTATCCGGAGATCGTTTAGGAATTGCCTTAGCAAAAGAGGGCGGTATTTCCTTTATCTACGGCAATCAGACAATTGCTGAAGAAGCAGCAATGGTCGCAAAAGTCAAAAATTATAAAGCTGGCTTTGTCATCTCCGACAGCAATATCAAGCCGGATGCCTCTTTAAATGATGTATTGGCATTGATTCATGAAACGGGACACAGTACAGTTGCTGTTACAGGAGACGGTACTTCTTCAGGCGAACTTCTTGGCATCATCACAAGCCGTGACTATCGTGTTTCCCGGATGAAGGGAACTGAACTTGTCAAAGATTTCATGACGCCGCGGGAGAAACTGATCGTAGGCGATAAGAATACAACGCTGTCCTCTGCCAATGATATCATCTGGGATAATAAGCTGAATCAGCTGCCGGTTGTAGATGATAAGAATCATTTGATGTATCTCGTCTTCCGTAAGGATTATGATTCTCATAAGGAGAATCCGAATGAACTTCAGGATGAAGAAAAGAGGCTGATGGTCGGAGCAGGCATCAACTCTCGTGATTATAAAGATCGGATTCCGGCTCTGGTCGATGCTGGTGTTGACTGTTTGGTCATCGATTCTTCTGAAGGCTATTCAGTCTGGCAGGCAGAGACGATCCAGTGGGTACGTCAGAAATATGGTGATACAGTAAAAATCGGAGCTGGCAATATTGTAGACGGCGAAGGATTCCGTTATCTAGCAGATGCAGGTGCTGACTTTGTGAAGATCGGCATCGGCGGCGGTTCTATCTGCATTACACGCGAGACAAAAGGCATCGGCAGAGGTCAGGCAACAGCGGTGATCGATGTTGCGAAAGAGAGAGACAAGTACTTTGAAGAAACAGGTGTCTATGTACCAATCTGTTCTGATGGCGGCATTGTCTATGATTATCACATTACATTGGCTTTGGCAATGGGTGCGGACTTTGTTATGCTGGGCAGATATTTCTCTCGCTTTGAAGAAGCACCGGGACAGAAACTTGTCATCAATGGCAATACGGTCAAGGAATACTGGGGCGAAGGTTCTGCCAGAGCTCGCAATTGGGGCAGATATGATCTGGGACAGGGCAAGAAGCTTTCCTTTGAGGAAGGTGTTGACTCTTATGTGCCATATGCTGGTCTGCTGAAAGATAACGTTGCTATGACAACCCTGAAAGTAAAGGCTACGATGTGCAACTGCGGTGCCTACGATATTCCGGAATTGCAGGAAAAGGCAAAACTGACACTTGTATCTTCAACATCTATTGTTGAAGGCGGCGCACATGATGTTATTGTCAAAAATAATGACAACAGCTACAACAAGTAAAAAAGAAGCTCACTAAATAAACTGTACCCCAAGTAAATGACAGGTTAATTAAAGAATGCTTTTACCAGAGGAAGAAATTCTTCTGGTTTTCTTTATGCATATATTACTGAAGACAGATATAGAACCGAAAAGTACTTCATTGGTGAAGCGAGATATTCATCATATTCATATGATGTCTTCCAATTCAGATCTTTCCGCCCTCGTTCATCGCTGCAATGATTTATGCAGCTGATGATTCCTTCTGAAAGTTATTCATATGTATGATATTTCTTTAGATCCATTTGTATCTCTGTGAAATAATGGCTTCGAATTTCATAATTGTTTTCTCTCATGCAAGTAAATGAAAACCCCGAAGGGCAGTCACCTTTTATTTAGATGTTCACTCGTCGGGGTACAGCTTCCGCGCCTCTTTTTTCTTCGCCATTCTTTAACTTTGATCTTAAGATCTGAAAATACAGCATCTTCGCCGCGCACAGAAATATCTCTTAAGACATCTTCCAGCATCTGTGCGGTCACAGGATGAAGGAACTTCCTGTCGATGCTTGCTAAATAGTAATTCAAGGCACTTTCTTTAGTATAGTTCTCTTTCTCATAGATCCTGCATGCACCGATACGGTCGCATATCATTTCGACAAAGTAGTTGAACGGCATCTCTAAAGGCTTGTCATCATACCAGTACTCCCAATGATGCTTATTCCGTCCCTTATGATGCAGCCAGCCAGCCGCGTAGCCGAAGTGCTCACGTTCATAACGATATGGTGAACAGTCTCCCTGAAAATATTTAACGCTTTCCCAGAATTCCTGCGGCGAGTACTTGGAGAGGTCATGGAGCAGCCCCTGGCAGTAAAGACCGCATTTAAAGCAGTTCTTCATTACGGCAAAGCGATGGGCATCTATAGTGTGCAGATGGCGGCAGAACTTCATCACAATGTTCATTTCTTTCTTATCTTCACTCATCTGATGATTTTAAAGCATCCCTTAGAAGCATGCAAGATTTACCGGAAATAACATCGTTTTCATGGTAAAATAAATAGCAGGAGAACAATGAAATAATGAATCGACATGAACTGAGAGAAAAAGCAATGATCACGGTCTATCAATATCTTCTTGTTGAAAGAAATATTGATGAACTTATTGAAGATACTTTTGCAATGCCAAAGAATGAGATCGATCCTTACTTTATCGAAATTATTCATCAGTCTATTGAAAATGAAGAACGCTATCATGCATATATTGACAATGTTCTGAAAGATTGGGAATTTGATCGGCTGGGCAGGATCGAGCAGGCCATTCTGCTGAATGGCTGTTCTGAATTTGATCTGAAGAAAACGGAGGCAGCTGTCATTATTGATGAGTCTGTGCAGTTAGCTAAGAAATACTGTGATGCTGATACGTATAAGCTGATCAATAGTGTTCTTGATGTCATATGAGCAGACGTGCAATTGGGGTCAGTGCTTTAGTCCATTATCTGAAAGAAACCATGGAAGGAAACCCTATACTCCATGGTATTTTGGTTGAAGGAGAGATCTCAAATCTGCGCATTCCTTACAGCGGTCATTGGTACTTTTCTTTAAAAGATGAAAGAGCAGGAATCAGCTGTGTCATGTTTGCTTCAAGCAATCGGAGAACTGCTTTTGTTCCAAAAAACGGTGACAAAGTCATTATCTGCGGGGATGTCAGTGTTTATGAAGCAGGCGGTACCATGCAGATCATTGTTCAAACTATGCAGCCAAGCGGCATCGGTGATCTTTTCATGCAGCTGGAAGCACTGAAAAAGAAATTGTCTGCCGAAGGCCTCTTTCAAGAGGATCATAAAAAAAAGATACCACCTTATCCCATGCGTATTGCATTGATCACAGGCAATCAGACAGCTGGCAGAGAAGATGTTCTTATCACCTTGAAAAGACGCTGGCCGATTGCGGAAATTGCGGAATATCCTTGCCCAGTACAGGGCAAAGGTGCTGCGGGAGAGATCTGCAAAGCACTTATGAAAGCAGACAAAGGACAGTATGATGTGATCCTCTTGGTTCGCGGCGGCGGGTCTCTGGAAGATCTTTGGTGCTTTAATGATGAACAGCTGGCTCATGCGATCTATAATGCAGGAACACCGCTGATCACTGGCATCGGTCATGAGACTGATTTTACCATTGCTGACTATGCGGCAGATGTCCGCGCAAATACACCGACTGGTGCTGCCGAAACTGCCGTCCCAGATCAGAACGAAGTCCTGGCACAGCTGCAACAGTGGCAGATACGGATGTACAAAGCTGTTCAGAATCGTATAGATCAGGATCATGCCAGGGTAAGACATCTGAAAGAAAGTTCCGTCTTTTTAAGACCTGAAAGAATATACAGCGAACAGTCAAATTTGCTGAATTATCTGGAGGAGCGTCTGATGCGGTTTACAGATGTTCCTAAAGATGAACGTCATGAATTGAATGAACTGATTCATTCCTTCTATGCTGCTTTGGAAACAAAAAAGCAAGCATTGAAAAAGCAGCTTGATCAGGATCATACGCAAATGATCTTAGCAATAAATCATAAGCTGGCAGCAGATCATGAGCAGCTGAAACTGCAGAAACATGTCCTGGATCAAAGTATCAAGCTGGATACGGAGGCAGCACGCTCCCGTTTGGGCATGCAAATAAAGCTCTTAGATGCATACAGTCCATTGAAAGCAATGGAGCGGGGATATAGTATTGTATCCAAAAATAACAGAGCAGTATCCAGTATTCAGGATGTTGCAGAACAGGATACAATCCTAATTCAAATGAAAGATGGATCATTGCATGCGGCAGTGATCTCCAAGGAGAAAAAACATGACGAAAGCAAAACCGACCTTTGAAGAATCTATGGCCCGTCTGGAAGAAATTGTTGCGGCATTAGAAAAAAATGAAAAGCCTTTGGACGAGACTATTACTTTATTTGAAGAAGGACTTCATCTAGTGAAATCATGCGATGAGAAGCTAAAAGGATATGAAGATGAGATCAACTCATTAGTCAGGAAAAACGGAAGTGACAGCGATGAGAATTGATGATGTTTTAGAAGCACAGCTCGCCAGTCTGCCGGAATCCCGAGTAAAAGATGCAATGATCTATTCGGTTACCGCCGGCGGCAAGAGAATCCGGCCGAATCTTCTGTATGAAGTATTAAAGGGATATGGATGTAAAGAATCTTTGGGAGATGCATTTGCGGCTGCCATTGAAATGATACAGACATACTCTTTGATCCATGATGATCTTCCGGCAATGGATAATGATGATCTTCGCCGCGGGAGACCAACCTGTCATAAGCAATTTGATGAAGCAACTGCCATTTTGGCGGGTGATGGACTTCTGACCTATGCTTTTGAGACTGCCTGTTCCTGTCCGGCAGATTCCAAGCTGACGATGAGATCCCTCAGGATCTTAGCAGAAATGGCTGGGCCCAAAGGAATGGTCCTGGGCCAGAATTATGATATGCAGGGAGAGCAGGGAATCACTGACTTTTCACAGATCCAGAAGATTGAAAAATATAAGACAGGATGTCTGCTCAGCGCACCATTAATGATTGGCGCAGTACTGGCTGGCAGGAACGATGACATGATCGATCGGTGGCATGAGATCGGCGATAAAATCGGACTGGCTTTTCAGGTCCAGGATGATATCCTTGATGTAGAACTGACCAGTGAAGAGCTTGGCAAATCAAGCAGCGACATACGAAATCATAAAGTCACCTGTGTATCGCTGTTAGGAATGGATCAGGCTGTAAAGACGATGAATGATCTGTACCAGACTGCAAAAGATCAGATCATTTCATTTGAAGATTTTCAATCGGCGAGCCTGATTGCCATGATACAGAAGATTCAAGATCGTAGAAAGTGAAAGGTTTTATGAAACTTACTGATATTCAGGATCCGAAGTTCCTAAAATCGCTCAGTGTAAAAGAAATGGAAGATCTCTCATCAGAGATCCGTACATTTTTAATTCAATCCATCTCCAAAACAGGAGGGCATCTTGCCAGCAATCTTGGTGTTGTAGAGCTGACGATTGCGCTTCATTATGTGTTCAACTCACCAACAGATAAGATTTTCTTTGATGTTGGGCATCAAAGCTATACGCATAAGATCCTGACCGGCAGAGCAGCTGAATTTGAACATCTGCGGCAGTATGAAGGCCTGAGCGGTTTTGAAAAGAGAAAAGAAAGTGTACATGATGTCTGGGAAGCTGGACACAGTTCCACTTCTTTAAGTGCTGCTTTAGGTATGGCTGTTGCCCGCGATATGAGCAATCAGGATTATCATGTCATTCCGGTCATCGGCGATGGTGCTCTTTCCAGCGGCATGGCATTGGAAGCTTTAAATGAGATTGGTTCTGAAAAGAGAAATATGATCATTGTCTTTAATGACAATAATATGTCGATCTCTAAAAATGTCGGAGCACTGACGTCAGAGTTCTCACGTCTTCGTTCTTCGAGCGGATACACAAAGCTGAAAGCATCCATGAAGAAGAATCTGCGAACGAGCAATTTCGGAGAGGCTGTTTATTCTGGTTTGAAATCTATTAAAGATGCCATTAAGGAAAGTGTTCTTGATAAGGGTATCTTTCAGGAATTCAATCTAGATTATATCGGTCCAATCGATGGACATAACCTGCATGATCTTATCCAGGTATTTGAAGCCGTCAAGGATCATGAAGGACCGATTGTTGTGCATGTCATTACTAAAAAAGGCAAAGGATATGTACCATGCGAGAATGACAAGGATGGCAAATGGCATGGCGTAGGGCCATTCAATGTACTGACTTGCAAAGCGCTCCATGAGATCCCGGATGGCTACATGCCTTGGTCGCAGCTGGCTTGTGAGACCGTGCGCCGTCTGGCAGAAAAAGATGATACGATCACGGCCATTACACCAGCCATGATCACTGGTTCCTATATGCAGAAATTCTTTGCGGAGTTTCCTGATCGTTCTTTTGATACAGGTATTGCAGAGGAACATGCCGCAACTTTCGCTGCTGGTATGGCAATTTCCGGTCTGCATCCTTATTTTGTTGTATATTCTTCCTTTCTGCAGAGATGCTATGATCAGATCAATCATGATATCTGCCGCATGGATCTTCCAGTCGTGATCGGGATTGATCACGCCGGTCTTGTTGGTCCGGATGGAGAAACACATCATGGCATTTATGATATCGGTCTCCTCTCTCCGCTGCCGAACATGATCCTTTCACAGGCATGCGATGCCGAAGAAATGCAGGATCTGATCACCACTGCTTTTCATCAGAAGCATCCTTTTGCCATTCGATTCCCAAAGGGCTGCACAAAGGTCTCAGATCCAGCTTATGTAGGCAAAGAGATCCCGCTTGGAACATGGGTCAAATACAATGATACGCCGAATAATAAAGTTGCTGTGCTGACGTATGGAGAAGATGTATCAAAAGTCCTGGAAAAAGTCACGGCCAATGCACTTCCTGTGACCGTGATCAACTGCAGATTCATGAAACCATTTGATGAAAAAATGCTGATTGAACTGAGCCAGCGAAAGATGAAATGCATTGTTTATGAAGTAGATATGAAGATCGGCGGTCTGGGAGAGCATATTTTAGGTTTCATGAATGATCTCTCTCTGCCGCTGCAGCTGAAAGTATTCGGCATTCCTGATGAATATATCCAGCAGGGTTCTGAAAGACTGCTGCGGAAAGATCTTTCCATTGATTTAAATACTCTTATGGAAGAAGTGCAAAAAGAGATCAAATAGGAGCGTATATGATCAAACACCTGTATATTAAAAACTTTGTCCTCATTGATGAACTGAATCTGGATCTTCATGACGGTTTCAGCGTTTTTACTGGTGAAACAGGTGCAGGTAAATCAATCTTGATCGATGCTATCTCTTTGTTGGGAGCTGATCGGGCAAATACTGCATTTATCCAGAAAGGTGCAGAAAAAGCAATTGTTGAAGGTACTTTCAATCTGCATAAAAATAAACATGCATGCACCGTCATGCAGGAAGCTGGATTTGATCTGAATGATGAGACCGTTTTTACCCGTGAGATTCTTAGCAATGGAAAATCGACAGCTAGGATCGACCATCGAAGCGTCACTCTTTCATTGCTTAAAGATGTGCTGAGCAATGAAATTGATATTCATGGACAGCGTGATACAGCCTATCTGCTCAACACATCGGCGCACGTGCATCTGCTGGATGAGTATCTGAAGGATCAGAAAGAAGTACAGCAGGTGCAGGAAGCTTTCCGGATCATGGACAGCCTGCAGAAAGAAAAAGAAAAAGCTGCTGCTGAAATATACAATGAAAATGATCTTGAATATTTTACTTTTGAGATCAATGAGATTGAAGAAGCAGATCTAAAAGAAGGCGAAGAAGAAGAGCTTTCCGCAAAGGAAAAGAATTATCAGTCAATAAAAGAATCTTATGAAAAACTAAATGCCATTTTCACTATGTATGATGATTCTTTTTCTGATGCATTCTTTGAAATGAATCATTTGGTACAGGGCTTAAAAGTCAGTGGAAATGCTGAGACAGCTCAAAATGCAGTAAATGACAGCTACTACAGTTTCAATGATGCAATAGAACAGCTGCGCAGCATGCTTGATGAATTTGATCTCTCAGAAGAAGATATCAATGCAATGGAAGAAAGACTGTTCCTGATTCAAAAGTTGAAACGGAAATATGGGCATACTTTAACAGAGATCTTAGATAAGAAAGCTGAATTAGAGAAACAGGTACAGATCATCGCACACCGCAAGGAGTATCTTAAAGAGATGGATCAGAAAATTGCGGCAGCGCAGAAAAACTATGATGAAAAGGCAAAGATGCTGTCACAGCTGAGACATAAAAAAGCGCCTCTGCTGGATGAAGCAATTGCTGCAAATCTGAAGGATCTTATGCTGCCAAATGCCAGATTCCATACGGAAATCAAAGATAGTCCAAGAAGCATCCAGGGCAGCGATCATGTCGAATTCCTGATTTCAATGAATCCAGGTGAAGATCTGAAATCTCTTTCTAAGACTGCTTCAGGCGGCGAGCTCAGTCGACTGATGCTTGGCTTAAAGGTCATCTTTACGGAACTGCAGGGCATTCAGACGGTCATTTTTGATGAGATCGACACAGGCGTTTCCGGACCTGTCGCCAGTGCAATCGGGAAGAAAATGCGTTCCTTGGCAAAAACTTGCCAAGTATTTTCAGTGACGCATCTTGCCCAGGTAGCTGCCGCAGGACAGGATCATTATTCGGTAGCTAAAGCTGTCAGTGATGGCAGAACATCTACATCGGTCACTCTTTTGAATCAGAAACAAAGGATTCAGGAGCTTGCATTGATTGCCAGCGGATCCGTAACTGATGCATCAATAAAAGCGGCTGAAGAGCTCTATCAGAGGAACCAAAAATCATGAGCAGGGTGTATTTTCATATTGATCTGAATGCATTTTTTGCAAATGCAGAGATCCTGTTGGATCCAAGCCTGAAGGGGAAACCTATTGCCGTGGCTGGAGCCACCAGGCGCAGTGTCATATCTACAGCATCTTATGAAGCAAGAGCTTATGGCGTGCATAGTGCAATGCCTATATCTGAAGCACAGAAGCTGTGCCGTGACCTGATCCTTGTACCAGGCCATTATGCATATTATGAAGAATTATCTCAGCAGTTCCGCAGTATCATCCGCCAGTATACCAGTCAGATTGAAATAGCATCCATTGATGAATGCTATGCAGATGTTACAGATACGATCCAGCATTATACCAGGCCGTTGGATCTTGCATGGGAAATGCAGAAAAAGATACTGACAGAAACAGGATTGCCATGTTCGATCGGCGTAGCACCGAATATGTTTTTGGCAAAGATGGCATCAGATATGAAAAAACCTTTGGGCATCACGGTATTAAGAATCCGTGATGTTGAAGAAAAGATGTGGCCGCTGCCGATTGGAGATATGCGGGGCATTGGCACAAAGACCATCCCTTTTATGGAAGAGATCAATATTAAAACAATCGGCGATCTTGCAAATTATCAAAATATAAATGAACTGAAGAACATCTTCGGAAAAAATACAGATGAGATCATTGCCAAAGCACATGGACATGATGATCGGGTGATTGAAATGGAAGGTAAGTCCAAATCCATGGGCATTTCTGAGACCATGCTGGAGGATGTCACTGATTATGAAGAACTGCGCGGAATGCTCAGAAATCTTTCTCGTCGGCTCTCACAGCGCCTTAAAGAGGAACGCAAGCTTGGAAGCCGGATCACTTTGCGGATCTGCTACTATGATTTCCGCAATGCTGACCGTTCGCTGCATAAAGAACAGCCGATCTATAAAGCCGATGATCTTTTCTTAGCAGCTATTACTCTGTTTGATGAAAATTGGGATGAAGGAGAGGCAGTGCGTCTGCTGGGTCTTTCTGTGAGCGAATTTATGAACGAAGATGCATCAAAGCAAATGGATCTGTTCTCTTCTCCTGCGGAAGATGAGAAAGAAGAGACCCGTGAAGTGCTTTCTGATCTGAACCGTCTTCTTGGGACAAAAGCTTTTGTCCGCGCCAGCACTTTGCTGAAAGGCAGCCATTAATATGGAATTGGATGCAGCACTGAAAGAATATGCGGTCCATATTCAGATCAATCAGGGCAAGAGCCAGAGAACAGTGGCTTCTTATCTTCAAGATCTGAAACAGTATGCAGCGTATTTAAAAAAACATGACATTCATGATACAAAAGATATTTCATATTCTTTGATCGAACATTTCATTGCCGCGCAAAGCGCAGAAAAAAGTTCATCATCTATTGTCAGAATGGCTGCCAGTATTCGGTCTTTTCATCAGGATCTGGCCTTTATGTATAATGAAAAAGATCCTTCATTAAATCTTGAAGTGCATAAGCATTCAGAAGCTCTCCCGATCTACTGTACAATAGATGAAATCAACATGCTTATGTCTTCTTTTGATGACACTGATCCGAACCAGTATCTCGATCATACGATCCTGGAAACGATCTATGGCTGCGGATTGAGAGTCTCAGAAGTTGTTTCTTTGACACTGAGCCGTGTTGATCTTGATTCCGGTAAGATCAGAGTACTTGGGAAAGGGGATAAAGAACGTATTGTGCCCATTCCGCAGGGGAGCATTCCTCTGCTGAAATATTGGCGTGATACCGTCAGGCCGATCTTTTTAAAAAACAGATCTCCACTTTTCTTTATCAATCGATTCTCACGTCCAATCACGCCTCGCCATGTAGAGCTGGTCCTGAAGAACAAAGACGTCGAATTAGGCTTTAAGAAGCATATTACACCTCATAAGCTGAGACATTCCTATGCAACGCATATGCTTCAGGGAGGTGCAGATCTCAGAACGATCCAGGAAATCTTGGGACATGCCAATATTCAGACTACAGAGATCTATACGCATATACAGAACCAGGAAATGTTTCATTCTTATCAGAAATATCACCCAGGAGAGTCTTTGCAGAAACTTGAGATTCTTCAAAAAAAAGAAACAAAAAAGTAAAGAATCATAGAAAAGTCTCAAATATTAAAAAGTGTGAAATTTGACATATCATCATTTTTCTAGTATTTTAATCACGTAGTTATTTTTTTATATAAAACAAAATATTCCATCCGAAAGGAGAAAGTATGAACAAGTATACAAAATTCATTCCTGTATTTGCAGGATTGCTTCTATTTCCTGGTACCCAGCTGTATGCACTTGATGGTTCCAAGAACAGTTCGAATTTAATTGGCAGCAGTACCGCAGAAAACTTTACAGCAATTTCATCCGCAAAAATGCAGAAAATGTATCTTTTGAATGATACCAAGATTTTTTCTTCCAACAGTACTGTTTCTGCAGTTTTGGAGACACAGTTAAGAGGTACACAGGTATCTATCATGAATGTGGAGGGCGATCTATGCAAAGTCCTTACGCAAACTGGAAATATCGGCTATGTCAGTATTGATATGCTGACATCTCAGCCTGAATACATTTTTGTTCCAGACAATGTTGTAATGTATGCAACAAAAGATACTGTTTTAAAGCTGATTCCGTCAGATAAAGGAGAATCTGCTACTGAAACACAGGCTAATGAGGAACTGCAGGTGACTGGTTCCAATGATCTGAAATATTGGCGTGTCGTTGTTGACGGAGCAGTATACTATACAGATCACAATACTTTGAATACAAAGAAAACGACTTCTAAGACTGTTTCATCTGCTGCTTCAACAAATACTGCCAATACCGCAGCTGCTACATTCACCTGGAATGGATCGGCTTTGAATCCTTCCAGCGGAACAATTATCGGTCCTTCTGGCAAAGAAACATATTACAATCTGAATATGAACGGGGTTGTATCTATTATGCGCAGTTCTGGCAATTCAGATGAATATTGGGTCAGAGAAGACGGGGTCAAGATGCTGGGGAATTATGTCATGGTAGCAGCCAATCTCAGTGTTCATCCAAGAGGATCCTTGGTAGAAACCAGTTTAGGCATGGGAATTGTCTGCGATACTGGCGGCTTTGCATATACGAATCAGAATCAGCTAGATATTGCAGTTGCTTGGTAATAATGCATAAACATGAATAAATTTGATAACTATAGTATGAATCCTCAAGATCAGTCATCAGATCATTCATCAAAGAATGATAAAGATGACTTTTTAAAGCATCCTGAGGAACTGCCAAATACAAATGAAGATCAAGAAGATGATCTCTTTGCGCGTCTAGATCGGATGCGCGGTATTTCTGATGAACAGCTCAAAGAAAAAGAAATTGAGAAAACGGGCATGATCGATCATGATCAGGAAATCACTAAAGCAATGCAGACACTTTCTCAAGAAGATCAGGATGCTTTTGAACGTACAGGCATGATCCATTTTGACCGTACCGCGCCAATTGAAGATCAGGTACTGAATGCAGTCAATCTGCAGAAACAAAAAGAAGCACATCAGAAACACGTATTTCTTATCATTCTAGGACTGATGATAGCTGGCATTGTCATCAGTATTATCGGAATTGCCGCAAATTCTTATCTCAGCTCACATAAGGATACGGAAACTGTAAGCTCCGCAAAAGCAAATCCATTAGCTGTAGATCCATCAGAAGAATCCATTAAGATCAATGAAACTGTTTTCCCAGATGCCGTATTCCGTGAATATATCAAAAATAACGTAGATTCGAATTCTGATGGAATGCTGGACGCTGAAGAAAGAAATGCAGTTCTGATGATCACTTTAAAAGGTGATCCCGAACTGAATAATGTGAAGGGCATAGAATATTTTCCGCTGCTGCAGGCTGTGACGATATCCAATACATCATTGGCAGAAATCGATCTGAGCAGAAATACATTGCTTACGAATATAAATCTATCCAGTACGAAGATCACATCATTGGATCTATCAAAGAATCTGAATGTTACAAATCTAAATCTGTCGAATACAGCAATGAGCTCAGTCATCATGCCGATACCGTCGTCAGTAAATGAAGCAGAAATGCAGAATACAGGGATGACTTGTACGAAAGATGATACAAATCATTATGATGCATGCAGTGTTGCCAAATAAGGTAAACAGAGCAGATTAATAGCATAAGTCATTAGTTCGCATAATGTATGTTATGCGAATTTTATTTACCGATGCTCTTTCTTATCTTTTAGAAGAAAACATCCATCTTCTTTTATTGCAATCATAGCCAGCCCTTCTTTTGATGATGTGTATTTAAGCATAACTTTCTTTCAGATTATCTTGTAAATCTGATACAGGCAAATTATTTGCTGTTCACAATTTCATTCTCACATACTCTTCTCTGCTTGGATCATCATGTCTTTTATGGTTTATTTTTGCAAAAATGTCCTGCAGTAAGCCATAAGTATGGTGTATCACCCATTTTCAATCACCCTGATACTTTAAAACCGTTGGATATATTCAAAATTTAATTATTGATACTTCTGCAAAATGATATATATTATATGTATGAGCGAAATAGATACTTTAAAAGCACAGATCACACTGCTTATCTCACAAAGAGATCTTTATAGAATGCAGTATAATGATCTAAAAAAGACATATCAAAGAGATATTGCAGCTGTTAAACGTGAAAGAGATGCCTATAAAAAAACATGCATTCGCTTTGCGGAACAAATCGAAGCGAATAAAAAGAAGAATCCAAGAGGTGCCGGCCGTCATAAATATGATAAGAAATGGTCCGATCGGTACTTCCAGTTCAGTATCTTAATGGATCAGAATAAGCCTATGAATGAGATCATGTCATCTCTGCAGATCAGCCGTGCTACCTTCTTCCGTTTAAAAAAGGTGTATACACAGGATCTGAACTTTGATAAGCCAAATGAAAATGACGCCCAGCAATGAGCGTCATTTAGTTTTTTATTAGATGATAGATCAATTACTTAACAATATCCTTAAGTACTTTAGATGCCTTGAAGCCTGGTACCTTAGTCTCTGGGATAGAGATAGCAGCCTTTGTCTGAGGATTGATGCCTGTACGAGCAGCTCTTGTCTTTACTTCGAACTTTCCAAATCCTGTGATATCGACTCTGCCGCCGTTCTTCAGTGTATCGGAAATTGTATCAAAAACAAGATCAACAATGTCCCCTGCTTCTTTCTTAGTCAGATCATGCTTTTCAGCGATTGTTTCGGAAATGCTCTTTTTGTTTGTTAATTCCATTTAATTTTCCTCCAATTTATAACTATATAAGTACGTTGCGTACCTACAAATTAATGGTACTACATGTATTCAGCATCTTCAATACTTGACAATTCATTAAACTCTCGAATATATACTGTCCAGCAAAGTATCTATCATTTTTTCATCAAGGTCTTTTACACCCGATGCATTTGGATGTCCGCCGCCATGATACTGCGCAGCAAGATCATTCAAACAGATCGTTTTAGAACGCAGTGATCCATCGTAGAGTTTCTCGTTATCAGTGTGCTGCGTAAACATGCACCAAGCCGCAAATTCTTTAACATGTCCCATTTCATTTATGAAATTTCTTGCGCTGGAAGCGCTGATATTCAAATGCTTCAGATCTTCACATGACAGAATGCAGTAAGCAACTCTCCCATTGATCGTTTGAATATGTGCACGAATATAGCTGGCAATGCTGAATGCTTTCTGATCCTGATCAAACAATCTGCGGTTGATCTCTGCGATATTGATGCCATGGCTTGCAATATAGGATCCAATAGCCAGTGTATGCGATGTTGTATTAGATGTGGCATAGCATAATGTATCGGTCAGCAGGCCCTCATATAGGTACTCTGCAGCCATAAGACTGAGCTTGCAGTCTTTGCGAGATAAAAAGTACTCGCCTAAGATCTCACATACTGCAGCAGCCTTTGTGTCCACTAGGATCACATCTCCAAAAGGCTCAATATTTGGATGATGATCGATCTTGATGACTTTGCGTGCAAGCGGACTGCGCTTATCGTCTATACGCTCTGCATTGCCAGTATCCAGCACAATGGCAAGACTGTTTCTGATAATATCATCGCTGACCTCATCGCTTTTGGGAAAGTCCGTCTGATCCGTTGTTTCACTGCCAAGCGCATAGATCTTTTTTTCTGGAAAATTATCTCTGAGCCATGTGCAGAGGCCCCATTGCGATCCTAATGCGTCGCAGTCGGGGTGTTCATGGCGGAATACAGTGATCGTGTCAAACTGTTCAATGCTTATGCTCAATGCATCACAATTCATGATCAAAGACCTAACAGACGTACTGTATCTCTGGCAATGACCAATTCTTCATTTGTCGGAATAATATAAACGGCAACCTTTGAATCCGGTTTCGAGATCAGAGCTTCTGTGCCATGGATCGTATTGTTCTTCTCATAGTCAATAGACAGTCCCATGCCCTCTTCCAAATGCTTCAGGATTCTCTCTCTTGTATGGGCATCATTTTCCCCAAGACCAGCAGTAAATACCATTGCATCAACATGTCCCAGCTGCATTGCATAGCCGCCGACAACATTGATGACACGGTTGGTATACAGTTCGGTCGTCAGAATAGCTCTCTGATCGCCCTTATCTACAGCTGCCTGAATATCTCTCGCATCGGAAGAAATACCGGAAACACCCAGCATGCCGGAACGCTTATTCAGGAATGTATCCATTTCCTTTGGTGTGCAATTCAATTTTTCCATCATGTAGAATACGACGGTTGGGTCAATATCACCAGAACGTGTTCCCATCATGATACCGCCTAATGGTGTCAGGCCCATGGATGTATTGATGCATTTGCCATTCTTAATAGCTGTAATGGAAGCTCCATTGCCTAAATGACATGTAATCATATTAAGCTTTTCGACCGGCTTGTCCATGATCTCAGCTGCTTTGCGGTTTACATACCAATGCGAAGTGCCATGTGCACCGTATCTTCTGATCTTATACTGTGTATACCAATCATAAGGCACTGGGAACAGGAAAGATTCTGGGCCCATGGTCTGATGAAATGCTGTATCAAAGACAAATACATGGCCGATATTCGGCAATGCTTCTTTAAAAGCCTTATAGCATACCAGATGAGCTGGATTATGCAATGGTGCCAGTTCGCTTAATTCATCAACCTTATTTACAACATCATCATTGACTACAACAGACTGATCAAAGTATGGGCCGCCCTGGACAATACGATGTCCTGCACCCTTGATCTCGTCCAGACTGCTGACGATCTTTTCATCCACCAATTCTTTCAGCAGAAGTTCAACAGCTGCTTTATGATCCTTCAGCGGAAGTGTCATTGATTTCTTTTCACCGTTGACTTTGATTGTAAATGCACCCATAGTCTGGCCGATTCTTTCTGCCTGTCCAGAGGTGAGAACCTTCTCACTTGGCATATCAAACAGCTGGAACTTTAAAGAGGATGATCCTGAATTTACTGCAATAACCTTGCTCATATATTTTTTTCTCCTTCATCTATTTCACTGTCGATGCATGCATCGACAAGCGTGTTGATCTTCTGATTCTGATAACTGCGTATTTTTTTATAAAGCTCGGAACGCTTTTGATAGGAACGATACAGATGAAGCTTATCTTCATAGGATTCAAGATCATTCCGACAGCGCTTTACGGTATCATATACGGCACTTCTAGAAGTCTTTTCAAATTCAGCAATTTCCTGCAGTGAAAGATCTTCTCGATAATAATAATGACAGATCTTCTGCTGCTTTTCCGTCAGCAATGGACTGTAGAAATCCAGCAGACTGTTCAGATAGATCTTATTCTCCATCGCTCTGCAGCCCTTCTGAAATACTGTATAGATAGCTGTCCAGATCGAAGGGACGCAGATCCTCAGGATGTTCTCCCAAGCCGATGTAATAAACCGGCAGATGAAGCTTATTTTTTATGGCAATAACAATACCGCCTTTGGCCGTTCCATCCATTTTGGTCAGAATAATACCGGATAATTCTGTACTTTCGTTGAAGATCTCAGCCTGTGCCAGGCCATTCTGTCCTGTTGTGGCATCCAGCACCAGCCATGTATTATGCGGTGCTCCTTCAATCTCTCGTGCCGTCACACGATTCATTTTTGCAAGCTCATTCATCAGATTCGCTTTATTCTGCAGACGGCCTGCTGTATCACAGATCAGAATATCAGAATGATGTTCCTTCGCATACCGACAGCCATCAACAATAGCTGCACTTGGATCGCCATTTTTCAATCCCTTTACCGTTGGTACATGAAGACGATCTCCCCATTCGCACAGCTGATCAATTGCGCCTGCACGGAATGTATCGGCGGCTGTAAACACAACGTTCTTCCCCTGCTTTTGATACATGCTGGCCAGCTTTGCGGCGGTCGTTGTTTTGCCGGAACCATTGACACCTTCCAAGAAGATCACGGTCGGGCCGTCCTCATTGAAATGGATAGGTTCATCCGGATATTCTTCGTAGATCTCTTTCATGATCTCTATCAGCAGATTCATTGCCCACTTGAAGGATACCGTCGGATAATCCTGAGCTCTGTCCTTCAGTGTACCGCAGATCAGATCTGCCGTATCAATGCCAACATCTGCTTCCAGCAGGATGATCGTCAGCTGTTCAAGAAATTCATCAGAGATGCCATCAAAATCTTCTGAAAGAGAACTGAGCCTCTGGCCAAACTGCTGTCTGCTCTTTGCAAAACCAGATAAATACTGTGCTTTATCATTCTTTTTAGAAAATTTTTCTTTCAATGCACTAAGAAAGCTCATGCGCTCACCTCAGCGGCACTTGGATCTGCCATTGCCACAGCTTCCTTCAGTTCTACTTTCAGCATCTGAGAAACACCTTGATGCTGCATTGTAACACCATAGAGAACATCAGCCTTTTCCATTGTCCCCTGACGATGTGTCACGACCAAGAACTGCGTATGATCTGTAAAGCGATGCAGATACTCCGCAAATCTTTCGACATTTCCAGGATCCAATGCCGCTTCAACTTCATCTAAGATGACCAGCGGTACAGGTTTTACTTTTAGAATAGCAAACAGGACGCACAGTGCGATCAGCGATTTTTCTCCGCCGGAGAACAGCATATTATTCTGCACTGCTTTGCCTGGCGGCTGCGCATCAATATCAATGCCGGTATTCAGCAGATCGGACGGATCCTGCAGAACAAGCTTCGCTTTGCCGCCGCCGTAAAGATTGCGGAAGATCTCGTCAAATTCAACATTGATCTTATCGAACATTTCTTTGAACTGCTTCTTCATGATGCCGTCCATCTCATCAATAGCTGCTAAGATCTTATCTCTGCTCAGCGTCAGTTCTTCAATCTGTTTTTTATATGTTTCATAGCGATCATTCACATCGGTATACTCTTCCGGTGCATTCATATTGACATTGCCCAAATGTTCGATATCAGCTCTCAGCTGAGCAACTTCCTCTTTTGCATTATCAATGCTTTCTTCCGATGCTTTCGTCTTGGCAAATTCATATGTCAGCTGATATTCTGAAGCGAGTCTCTGCAGATCCGCATCCATCTTAGTTTCTAAGCGGCCCTGGTCGATCTTGATCGCATTTTCGCCTGCCTCAGCCGTTGAAAGCTCTTTGCGCATCTGACGCAGCTGTGCTTCTTTGCGCTCCATATCACTGTTGCCGGACAGTCTGTCATCGCGCTTTGCTTTGATCTCATTTGTAATCTCATCGCGTCTGCTGTAAGCCTTATTCAGACGGATCACAAGATCATCATTATGTGCCTGTCCATCATCATCTTCTGTATCAGAATCAGGCTGCACTAATGAAAGATCTGACTTGAGCTTTTCGTACTTTGCCTGCTTAGCATCGACGACCGGTTCCAAAGCAGCAGAAGCATATCTCTTTTCCTGAAGTCCCTTTGCCGCATTTTCGCGTTCTTCAACAGCACTGTCATATTCCTTCCGTGCAAGAACTGTCTTGGCATTCTGCGCATCCAACTGAGTGCAGATTTCATCATACTCGCGCTTCATTGTTACAACATTGGTATTGTGCTGTGTTTTCCCGCCGGTCATAGATCCGCCGCGATGGATCACTTCGCCATCCAGTGTAACGATCTTGTACTGTCTTCTTGTCAAAGCAGACAATTCATTGCCGGCTTCCATATTTTCTACGACCGGAACATTTGCCAGCAGATTTTCAACCAGCGGTGAGAACTGATCATCAAACTTAATGAAATCTTTGGCAACACCTAAGTATCCCTTGGTATTCTGACAGATGATCTCACTTTCTTTTGACATATAATGCGGTGCGCATACTGTCAAAGGAAGAAAGGTAGCCCGTCCGCCTAAGTTCTTATTCAGAAAACGAATAGCATCTCTGGCTGACTGTTCATCTGAAGTCACGATATTATTCATGGCGCCGCCAAGAGCAGTAGCTATTGCCTCTTCATATCCCTTTTCTACCGACAGGATCTGTCCGACCACGCCGAGAATTCCATGAAGTGCATTCTGATTGTCCATAATAGAACGGATCCCCTGCTGATTATTAAAAGGATTTTTCATCAGTGATTCCAGTACATTTCTGCGATTCTCCAGCGATCTTTCACGATTCTGTGCTGCTTCATACACAGAGCTCTTTTCAACTATGCTCTGCGCTGCTAGATTCAGTTTCTCACTGAACAGTTTGATATCCGTATTCAGATCATCCAGACGCTGTCTGCGATCATCATATTCAATCTTCGCAGCTTCAAGCAGATCTTTCAGTTCCTTTGCTTTCTGCTCATTAGAGCCCGTTTCAACAATGTATTTGCGGCGCTCATCCAATTCTGTCTTGCGCGCTTCCAGAGCCTGTACATCGTTATAGTTCTGCATCAGTTCATCCTGCAGTGCATTGATCTCTTTATCCAGCTGAGCAATCTGTTTTCTCTGTTCCTGTACTTTTGTCTCAGATACCTGAATATTAGTACTATACATAGCGGTCTTTGTTTCAATATCAAAGAGAGTCTTCTTCGCAGATTCGATTTCCGCATTGATCTGATCAATATCCTGGACCAATACCGTAATCTCGATCTCTTCCAATCTCTTTTTCTTTTCTCTGTAAATCTCTGCTTTATGAGCAGCTCTCTTTAAAGGAGATACCTGTTTTTCAAGCTCATTTAAAATGTCTGTAGAACGATCAAGGTTTTCTTTCGTTCTCTCTAATTTTGACAATGATTCAATCTTTCTCTTCTTGTATTTCGCTACACCGGCAGCTTCTTCAAAGATACCGCGGCGGTCGATCGGCTTTGCATCCGCAAAAGATACAACATTGCCCTGTGAAATGATGCTGAGCGAATCCTTGCCAAGACCTGTATCAAGAAAAAGGTCGACAACATCGCGCAGTCTGACGTTATTGCGATTGATGAGATACTCTGCATCACCTGAATCACGGAATAAACGGCGTGTCACTTCAATTTCATCTTTATCTGAATTCAGAACATGACTTGTGTTGTCAAAGATCAAAGTAACTTCTGCCATATTGACCTTTTTGCGGTCTGCACTGCCAGCAAAAATAATATCATCCATCTTCTGCCCGCGCATGCTCTTGGCGCTCTGCTCGCCCAAGACCCATCGTACAGCATCAGCAATATTTGACTTACCGCATCCATTTGGCCCAACAACACCGGTAATTGGGTTTTCAAAAGAGATGATCGTTTTATCCGCAAATGATTTAAATCCCTGCATTTCTATTCTTTTTAAAAACATTGATTTCTCCTCAAATTCCGGACTTAATTATATCAAAAAAGGCCCCTTATTTAAAGAATAAGCGGCCGATGAAACAACTTTCAGTCCTTCTTCTCTTTCAGAAGAGATGCGATTTCCTCTAAGGCCAGAAGCTCATCGCTCTTTTTAGGCTCTTCTTTTGCTGGTCCTTTTTTGTTTCCAAGCACATCCAATCGATTGACAGACTTTACAATCAGGAACAGGACCAATGCCATCAAAAGGAAATTAATGACTGTACTGATAAAGTTTCCAATATTCAATGCCACATTTCCCGGCAGGCGGATCACAACAGCACTGAAATCAGTTTTAAAAGCAATACCGATCAAAGGATTGATAATGTCATTGACTAAAGAATCAATGATTGTCTTGAAGGCAGCACCGATGATCACGCCAACGGCCATATCCATCACATTTCCTTTCAGAGCAAATTCTTTAAACTCCTGCATAAATTTTTTCATAAGCTATCCTCTTTCAGTTTTTTATACTCATCTGCAGAATGAATGATGCTGTATGTTCCATAGCATCCTTGATTCTGTTTTCGCACTGCTTCCGGTTCCAGTATTTCCATTGTTTCGCCATTTCTCAGAATTTCATACTTCTGTTTCTGAAGATCTGATATGAAGGCTGCCGTTTCCTCCGTGAAGCCATCTTTGATATACATCAGTGTACGTCTGCCAAAGACCAGCTGGTAGAGATAAGGCAGAAAGCCATATCGTTCGGCAAATGCATCGATCGACATCTGGATGTTATTCTCATCCATTTCGGAAGAAACAATGATGCCGTCAATTCCTCCAAGGGAATAAATATAAGCCATCGCATAGCTGTTAGCAATATTCATTGTCATACCGGCAAAACATGCAGCATGCTTTCCAGCAAGATCGCAGACGCTCGAAAGAATGCTGTTCTCATGATCCAGCCATTGATCATAGCATGGATTGACTGTCGGAGCGATCTGATGTGTTCCATAGCCCAGCGTATAAATATCTTTCTGTTCTGTATTTTCAACCCCGAAGCTGTCGTAAATGAGATCTCTTTCTGCAGGAGCCTCAGGCTTGACAAGATTCAAATGATATTCCTGTCTGCCCATACGTTCATGAACGGTTGCCCGCTTTTCAGAGAGTTCTTCAAGACCTCTGCGACGGACCTCATTGACCGCACTCACCGGCAGAAAAATAGCATCTGTTCTGCCTTGGATCGATGTGATCAGATAAGGAAGCTCCCCTACTTTGCGCAAAGATACCTCGATCTTAGCTGAGGAAAGCGGCGCTTTCTTTGCTTCCTGCACTGTCTGTTCACTGCTTATTCTGATACAATGGCCATCATTATCCATGATCTGCAGCCTGAATGGTTCATCTTTTTCCGCTGTATATTTCATCGTGATCGGTACTGTATGCTTTGTTAGCGCAATCTTCTCATCAATTGATTTCAGCAGCACTGCATCACTTGTCTTATGGAGCTTCTGTCCAGCTTTCGGGATTGGCTGATCATGACAATCCAGCCATACCGTTTCCCCTGCTTCGGCATGATTGACAAGATTTTCCTTCTGATCATAGATCTTGACTGCCGTCAGACCAGTATCTGATGGCTCATTGATGATCCGCAGACCATCATGCTGATGAAGCGGTGCAGTGAGATGCACCTGTACTCTGCCCCTTTGATACTGCACGACTTTGCCTATTTCAATGCCCTGATGATTTGGTCTGAACTGGCTCATTCTTTCAGCAGTATCCGCATGGAAAAGATGCCCCTTTGAGAATCCGCGGTTGAACATCAGCATCAGCTCATCATTTCTTTTAGAATCAGTATGATATGGACGTCCTTCATAATAAGTATCAATTGCTTCACGGAAAGTTTTTGTCACAAGCCAGACATATTCCGGTCTCTTCATTCTTCCTTCGATCTTCAGTGAGGATACGCCTGCTTCGATCAATGCAGGGATCTCATCGATCACATTCAGATCTTTCGGTGAAAGAAGATATTCATGTTTGGCATTTCTTTTTCCATTCAGATCATATTTCAGCCGACAGCACTGCGCACACATACCGCGATTTGCGCTTCTATTCTTGATTGCTGAGCTCATCAGGCACTGACCGCTGTACGAAATGCATATAGCACCATAGACAAATACTTCAATTGGGAGGCCTGTCTGACATGCCTGCTTTACAATTTCGATTGGTGTCTCACGCGCTAGAACAGCTCTTTTGGCACCCTGTTCTTTCATAAAGCGAACACCGGCCAGATTATGAATATGCATCTGTGTGCTGCAATGCACATCCAGATCCGGATAACATGTACGTACATAATGGAATAGTCCAAGATCCTGAATGAGCACACCGTCCGCATCATTCTCATATATAAAATCAATTTCTTTTTTTGATTTTTCTATTTCTGTTTCATAAAGCATAGTATTCATAGTCACATAGATCTTCACGCCGCGGATATGGCAGTATGAAATTGCTTCAATGAATTCTTCATGCGAAAAATTTCCGGCAAAGGCACGTGCTGAATAATTCTGCAGGCCCAAATACACCGCATCGCATCCAGCAGAGACTGCTGCTTTCAATGATTCCATATTTCCTGCTGGCGAAAGCAGTTCAATTTTATTTTTCATTTAACTTCTCCCTTAGTACTGCATATTCTTCTGTCAGATCGGCCAATTTCATTCTGGCATTGGCTGCACTTGTACTAGGCAGAGCAATATGCTCTGCATCACAGACGACATAATCATTAAAGAGCTTTGCGGCCTTTGCCCCGGTCGTAAAGACAGTATGGATCTTTGTTTGGTTAACCAGCTGCTGAATATCGTTGACTTTGACATCCGTGATAGAAGCATCCGATGAGCCTTTGATCCGGCAGGATTGAATCACATCCCATAAAGCAATATGGTGATCAAGACAGAATTGTTGGCGATCAGCAATATGCGTTTCAAATACAGCTTCCATAATAGGCCAGAAACGATTTGTTGCATTGGCATAATAAAAGCTTTGGCGACGGGAGACAGCACTTGGAAAGGAGCCTAAGATCAGGATCCTGCTCGAAGTATCGTACAGCGCAGGAAAAGGATGCACGAGCTCTTCACTTCTGCCCGTCATATTCTTTTGCCAAGCCCCCTTCAGATGTTTCTTTCAATTCAATCGGGATCTGCTTTCCGGTATCATTCATTGTTTTCACAACAAGATCAAATGAGATCAGGTGACGGCGTATTGAGCTCATATATTTTGAAAGCTGCGCACTGTCTGCCGCTCTTAACACACCCATGGCATTCCGTTCAATGCATGGGATCATAACATAGCCCATGACCGGATCGCATGTTAAGCCTAGATTGTGCTCCATACCGATCTCAGCAGCATATTCAATCTGCTCCTGATCAAGACCTAAAAGATACGCACAGCTGGCTGCTGTCATAGATACCGCTGCGCCGACTTCCGCTTGGCAGCCTCCTACCGCGCCTGAAATTGTTGCATTTGATTTGATCAGATTGCCAAACAGTCCGCCGACGGCCAACGCGTCAATTAACTGATCCTTATCGATATGCATTTCCTTTGAACAGTAATACATATACGATGCCAAGACCCCGCAGGCTCCCAGCGTCGGTGCTGTCACGCACGTATGTCCAGCCGCATTTTCTTCACTTGCAGCATAGGCAAAGGCCATCAGTTTCAGATTTCTCTGATCGCTCTTTTCAGCGATGCATGCATGATCATAGAGATGTTTGGCACTGCGTTCCATATGCAGTCTGCCTGGAAGAATTCCTTCTGTATGCAGACCTCTTTCTACACAGGTGATCATGGCATCCAGAATATCAGACAGATATGCATGCAGACTGGATTCATGCGCATAGATATAATCACAGAATGTTTTATTTTCAGCTTTGCAGTACTTCATGACCTCTGCTAAGCTTTTTTCACCGTAAATTTCATCATTCCAATCCAACGGGTGTTCTTTGATCTGAATTGATCCGCCGCCAAGCGAAAATACCGTCCATGTGTGTACTATATTTTTATTTTCATCGAGTGCGCGCAGATAGAGCCCATTAGGAAATTTTTCCGGCCAATGCAGAGAAAAAATGATCTCTGTTTCCCCAGGGAGAGTCTCCCGAATGATCTCATCTGTACGATGGCCTTTCCCCGTCAGGGATAAAGAACCAAACAGCTCTGCCTGATAATACGGATATGCACCGTATATCTTTACAAAATAGCGGCAGGCTCTTTCCGGTGCCAAAGTATGCGATGAACTAGGCCCTTTTCCTATTTTATATAATTCTTTGATTGCCTGCATCAGCAGCCCCTTCCATTCCGCAACAGAAAACTTTCGAAGCCATCTTTAGGATCAATATTTCCTGTTTTTATGCCCTGATCCAATCCGGCCAATTCATTTAGATACGAAAGAAGTTTATCTGCTTTCTGCCCATGGCAGTCCTGCAGTCCATATTTAACTGCCCATGGATTTGCATGAAGCCGTACAGCAATATCATCTTCATTCAATCCCTGTTCATACAGATGAAGCATATTGTAAAGAGAACGCAGACGTGAAGCAATCATCATGATCATTGCATTGTAATCATAGTTGAATAAAAGCATTTCATTTTCTGCTTTTACCGCACCGGCAAGATTTCCTTGTATGAACATACTGGATAGACGAAATGCATTCAATGTTGAATTGATTGGTACTATGTGGCTTATATCTTCTTCATTCAGATCTTTCTTTTCATAAAGATCCATCTTTTCTATTGCATTATGAAGCTTCGTTGTATCCGTATCGACACGCTCTTTCAATTCTTTAAGAGCTTCATTGTCTAAATGATATCCCTTCTTTTTCAGCTGTTCATTCATATAGCTGTTAAATTCGCGTTCGTTCATTGGCACGAAATTGATGATTCTCACTTCATATTTCTGCATAAGCTTATATTCTTTTCTGCGTGAATCAGCATCAAAGGCATCACAGTAAAAGAACAGATCATTGCTATGGCTGCTCTTCAGAAAGTTTGACAGCAGTTCCAATAGTTCTTCTTTTTTATCATCCTTTTTTTCTTTTTTCTTCTTTGCGGTCTTTCTGTTTCCTTTAGCAGTACTGGAAAGAAAATAAGGATTTTTAACTATTACGGCTTTTTTATCTTCTTCATCAAACAGTGAAAGAGAATCACAGGCCATAAAAGCTGATTCCAAACGAAAGTTCCTTGGATCTGATCCATCCAGAACAATAGTATGATCATGATCGATTTTATTCTGTTCAAGCCGATCATGAAGATTTTTTCTCATGCGGTAAAGATCTTTTCCGCTGTATAAATAGATACTCATAGCTATCCTATTATACCAAGTTTCCCACCTGCCGTAATCATTAAATTCATGCCCGGAAGCATCAGAATAGATATATCCCCTTCTTCTTTTGTGTCAAAATATTCTATATGTCTTTTCAGCAGCTTTTGGATCGTCTCCGGACTAGGATGATGATAGATTGAATAAGCTCCGCTTGAGATCAGACCGAGTTCTGGCCGTATCGTATCCAGAAAAAGATCGCTTGACCCTGTCTTTGAACCATGATGGCTCAGTTTTAGAACATCGCATGAAAGATCATAATTTCTGATAATCAGTTCTTCTGCTTTTTGATCAGCATCGCCCATGAACAGATAATTCAGCCCATTGATCCTTGCGGCAAGCACAATGCAGCTTTCATTCTCATCTTCATTTTCAATTGTATTCAGATCATAAAAATAAAGATTGCCGCTTTTCAGTTCTGCCGTATGTTCTTCGATAACGGCTGCGGGATGATATTCAGCAATCACGGCATCGCGATTGCCAGCATGATCTGCGTCAGCATGTGTAATAACAAGCGTATCTAATGACGTGATTCCTTTAGCATGAAGATAATCATTGACAGCTTTCCATTGTGATGGTTTTCCTGTATCGATCAGTATATTGTGTGTATTGAATGGCTCACGGATCAAGATGCTGTCGCCCTGTCCGACATTGATTGTTGAAACCTCCCCAAGCGGGTGGAATAGTCCAAATATCAAAAAAACAAATAGGCCAGCGATCCACAGTTCAATATAATGCTGATGCTCCCTTACAAGGAAGCAGTATAAAAGAAAAAAGATCAATCCGCATCCAAGCATGGATCCATATATATTGCCGAAGCTCCAAATTCTGTTCAGCCCGCTGAAAGCCTGACAGAACATATCATATGGAAGTACAGGAAACAGCAGGGTCAGCAAGCCAATGATCCATAGAATACCTGTGCCGGCAACAGTTATTGGATACAGCAGTATTTCAAAAGGATTGATCGTATGCAGAAAGATACTTTCAAGACATAGAATCATAAAAAATGTCTTCTTTTTCCGATTCTTTTTAAATAGAAAAGAGAAGCGATAGCAGGCTGGAATCAAAAAGCTCAAGCTCAGCAATGAGCATGGGTAAAGAAACAATATCAGTGTCAGACAAAGAACAGTTTTCTGTGGCTGGTCTAATTTTGTTATGGTCAATAAGCGAAATATGAGCGCCTGCACCAGTAGCATTGGCGCATGATAGATGATTGTCAGCACAAGATTGGCTGCTGTCATTACCTTTCTTCGCCTGCGGCGATCAATAAAATATTTTAAGATCCTATCCCCGATCAAAAGCATGCCAGCATAAGAAAACCCATGTTCATTCAGAAAACTGCTATTATCCTGATCTGTTTTCATATTCAGAAGAACGCGGTTCAGATCCTCTTTGACCGTTTGATCTTCTAGATTGCTGATTGCCTTCTGCATACAGGAACGGATGCTCCAATGTTCTTCGATCAAACTGCACTCTGTGCCATCCATACTATAATATGCACCCATGCTATGTGCCCAATAGGCTGCATCAAAGTGAAAGAATCCCTTTGGGCTCTCAATCTTCTGCATCTTACCCTGAATGGTATATTCCCCGTCCAGCAGAAATGCTTTTTCTGTATAAACAAGCACACGCTGCCGTCCTTCAGCCAGAACGGCATAATTGTTTTTCACAATAATGGCTTTTCCTTTTTCCATTGTCGGATATGTATCTGCATATAGCGGTATACAGAACAGCAGAAATATTCCGGCCATGAGAAATATAGATTTGTCACGAAAACGCAGATACAAAAAAAAGATGCAAAGAAAGAAACTGGTCCAGAATAAATACGTGCGGCAGATCAGAAAGAAACAAAGCAAAGCGAAAAACAAAATGGCATTTTCTTGCAATGACTTCATAAGCATATCTGATCCTGAATCTTCGCATATTTTGCTTCACCGATCCCACTGACCTTCTTCAATTCCTCAATTGACTGAAACAGTCCATGTTCATTTCGATACGCAATGATCTTTTCAGCGGTACCTTCTCCGATACCGGTCAGTTTGCAGAGATCTTCCAATGAACCTGCATTAATAGATATTTTGGCAGCATCTTCTTCCTTCTTTTCAGGAATACTGATGCAGTCCTTGTCCTTCAGCACTGTCAGAGGATTGACTCCTGACAGATCTGCGTTTGCTAAAGGAACCGCTGCATTAATGGCATCCTGTTCACAAGCGTATCGTTCCAGCTGGATCTTGCCTGGATTTTTTACGGCACCTTTTACGTAAACAGAGATGGTTTCCCTCTGCATACTGGAAAGATCGATTGGTCTGAGATCAATAAAGCCGGCAGCTAAGAATAGAAGAATTGCCAACACTGCTTTCTTCATAGATTCCCTCCTGCCTTTATGTACACAGAAGTAAAAAAAAATCTCAGATTTTATCTGAGATTACTTAATATCGATGATTACAACTTTATACGGCTTCTTTGCATTTACTTCAACTTCCTGACCAACTCTAGCATCAAGCATTGCCTGAGCCAGCTGTGTCTCGTTGGAGATTTTTCCATTCAGCGGATCAGCTTCGGTAGAACCTACGATCGTATACTTTGCTTTTTCTTTAGTATCCAGGAATTCAAGCTCAACCGTCGATCCAATATGAACAGCTTTCTTGCCGCTCTTCTTCGTTTTGATGATCTCGTAATGTCCAGCCTGCAGCATATTCTCAAGCTCTGCAATACGCGACTCAACTTCTGACTGCTTTTCTCTAGCGGCATCATAATCTGCATTCTCAGACAGATCGCCCTGTGAACGAGCTTCAGCAAGTTCTGCCTTTACCTCTTCTCTGACAACATGGACAAGGCTATCATATTCATCCTGTAACTTCTTAAGTCCCTCTTCGGTTACATACAGTACATTTGTTTCAGACATTATATTAACTCCTTTACGTGTGCAATTATATCATTTCACGATGAATGATGCTACTGATTTTTGTTGTTAAAAGGTCGATTGCGACCTTGTTCTCGCCGCCTTCAGGAATAATGATATCCGCATAGCGTTTTGACGGTTCAATAAATGATTCATGCATTGGGCGGACGGTATTGGTATACTGCGTGACTACCGAATCCATTGTACGTCCTCTTTCCTGCACATCGCGCAGCAAACGGCGGATAAAACGTATATCTGCGGCCGTATCCACAAACACTTTGACATCAAGGATCTCTCGGATCCTTGGATCTTCCAGTACGAACAATCCCTCCAAGATCAATACATCACATGGATAGCATGTTTCTGTAATATCGCTTCTAGTATGATGTAAAAAATCATATGTCGGTTTTTCAATGGACTGTCCATGGATCAGATCATCGATCTGTGCCAGCAGAAGATCATTGTCGAAGGCATCCGGATGATCATAGTTCGTCTTGATCCTTTCTTCCATCGGCCGATCAGATTGATCTTTATAATAGTCATCCTGACGGATGATCAATACTGAAGTAACATCAGAATACGTCTCTTTGATATGCCGCGAAATCGACGTTTTTCCTGAAGCCGTACCGCCGGCGATACCGATGATCAATGGTTTGCTCATTTATTTTCAATCTCCTTTTCTTCTGCTTTAATCAATGTACCTTCTGTATCATAGGACAGCTGATAGCAGAATGTTGTATGATCTCCTTCTAAGATCCTTTCTAAGAAGATCCTATCTCCATCCCAAAGATGCAGCGATAAGATCTGCTCTTCTTTGATCCACTGCAGAGTCCCTTCATTGCATTCCTTCAAATTGCCTTCAAATGAATCACAGGTATAAACATAGATTTTTTCGGGATCATGATCTGTGTATGTAAAATAGATAATTCCTCGCAGTTCAAGCGAAAGAGCGTTCAGTCCAGTCTCTTCAAAGATCTCCCGATGCATGCACTGCAGCATGGATTCACCTGGTTCCAGCTTGCCGCCGACACCGATCCATCTGCCTTTATTCACATCATTCTGCTTCCTGTTCCTTAGAAGCATCAGCCACATACCATCTTTGATCAGATATCCACAGGAAGATTCCTGCATCAGTTATTCGGATGATCGGCAATATTCTTCATATGCTCTTCATATGTAGAAGCATAATAGACATTGCCTGTCTTCACTTCGGCCATAAAGTAAAGATAATTTGTATCGTTAGGATTCAGTACAGCTTCCATCGCAGATGTGCCCGCATTTTCAATTGCGCCTGGCGGAAGACCTGTATATTTATAAGTATTGTACGGTGAGTCAAACTCACTGTTCACTTCACATGCCTGCCATTTATCCACCTGCTTATCAAAGTCTATCGCATAGCATACTGTCACAGATGACTGCAGCGGCATATCGATATTCAGACGATTATAGAATACTGATGAGATATTCTTCAATGTCTCCAAGTCTCCTCCGCCTTCATACTGAACAATAGATGCCAGTGTGTAGATCTGATGAATACTCAGCTTGCTTGCCTCGATCTTTGTCTGATTCTTTTTATAGACTGCCAGAGTTTGATCCAGCACTTTTTCAGTGATCTCTTCAGCCGTTGTTTCTTTGCTGACAATATATGTTTCCGGTGCCAGATATCCTTCGAGGTAGATCCGGACATTGCTGCCAAACATTTCTTCGGTCAGGAAAGGATATTTCGGCATTTCACTTTCAATCCATTCTTCGTTTGACCACAATGCGATCAGATCAGCGGCTTTGACATTTGTCACTTCTGCAAACTTTGCCGCACAATCTTTTGCCCAATCTCCTTCAACAATCGTCACCTTGCCGGAATTTGCCGAAGCAGAAGAATTATCGCTCAGTGTTTCGAAGATCTGATCCAAAGTCCAGCTTTTATCTAATTCAAAATTGCCTGCTTTAAAATTTGTCATTTCAAAAAGCCGTGCATAATAATATGCCGTCGTGCCATCTTTTATGATTCCCTGTGAAGCCAATGATTCAATCACCTGCTTGCTGCTCGAATTATCCGCAACAGTAAAGACGACCTTCTCCTCATTTTTCTGGATTGGCTGCAGACTGTTATGAATATGAAGGCAGATAAAGCCAATAATCACGGCGATAAGAACAATGATCAGTGCAATGATCCGGCCCCATCGCGGTTTTCTTTTATAATAGCGATGCTGAGGCTGTATGACGTCAGTCTTTTCAGTATCTTCTTCACTCATCATCATTTTCCTCATCCATAAATGCGCCAAGAACTTCCTGGCACATGTTCCATTCCGTCTCATCAATTACTTCGTTCATATTTCCATCTTCATCATAAGAGTATGCAAAGACTGTGCCTTCAGCATCCTGCGGATCCTGAAACAGAACAAAGCTCTGTCCTTTTTCATCATCAAATGTAAGAATGATCTCAACTTCTCTTTCCTGACCGCTTTCATCAGTGATCATCATGCGATTGTTCTCTTCCATGAAATATTCTCCCCTAAACAAAAGGCGTATAAAAGCGCCTTTATTTTACCTGTGTATCTAAATAACGCTGCAGGATTGCAACGGCAGCCAACTGATCAATCTTCTTTTTCCTATGCTTTCGCGAAATATCCAGATCCAGCATGATTGCTTCAGACTCCTGTGTTGTATTTCTTTCATCCTGCAGAAAAACAGGAATTCCCGCTTCCTGCTCCAGCTGTTTCCCGAATTCCATACAGATCTGTGCTCTTTCCGCAGCATCGCCATTTTCAAGCAGCGGCAATCCAAGTACAATCTGATCAGGATTCATTTCTCTGCACAGCATCAGGATCTGATCTAAAGCAGAATCATAATCATCCGGCTGAAAACGGATCGTTTTCACTGTACCGGCAATAAATCCAGTATCACTCCAGCTTACCCCGCATGTTACACTTCCGAGGTCGAGCCCGAGGTATTTTTTCATTGCTTATGTTCCTCTAGGTAGAATCTGACCAATTCCTCAATGATCTCATGTCTTTCTACCGACTGAATAATACTTCTGGCATTGTTATGAGAAGAAATATAAGCTGGATCATTTGAGATTAGATACCCTGCCAGCTGATTGATAGCATTATACCCTCTTTCATTCAGAGCAGTCTCTACATGTTTTAATACTTCATGTATATTCTCTCTTCTGACTTCCTCTGCATTAAAGCTTACAGTTTCTGTCGCGTCATGATTTGTGTTCATATCTCTGCCTCCCAGTTAATGATTCTAACTATATTTATTTTATTCCTTCTGGTGATAATTGTATAGGAAAAGACTCATATTTTGCGAAGAAAAAGAGCTTTCGCTCTCTTCTTTTATGCTGCTAATTTCATTCTGACGGAAGCAAGTGCTTCATCAATTTTTGCCGTATCTTTTCCGCCTGCCTGAGCCATATCCGGACGTCCGCCGCCATTGCCGCCGCAGATCTGCGCAGCCGCCTTGACGATGTCTCCAGCTTTTCTGCCCTGCGCAATAGCTTCTTTCGAAGCCGCGCATACAAATGTCACCGTTCCATTGGCCTCATTGGAAATAAATACAATGCCGCTGCTCATTTTGTTGCGCAGTGTTTCAGCATAGTTCTTCAATTCACTGTTGTCCTGATCTTTCAGCTTTAAGATCAGTACATTTAATCCGTTCATCTCTGCTGCCTGTGAAATAACAGAGTCCGCATCTGCGCTCATAGCTTTCTGACGGGCTTCATTCACCTGTTTCTGCAGATCTGCATTTTCTTCCTGCAACTTTTCAATTCTTTCTTTCAGGCCTTCCCAGTTCTTCATCTTGAGCAGTGCTGCTGTCTCATTGAGATATTCTTCCTCGTTCTTAAAGGAATCGTATGCCTGCATTTTAGTTTCACAAGTGATTCTGCGAATGCCAGATCCAACCGATTCTTCAGAAATGATGCGGAAAGAGCCTAGATCTCCAGTGTTGGATGCGTGCGTTCCGCCGCAGAATTCCTTCGAGAATTTTCCCATCGAGACAACTCTGACAAAATCACCGTATTTTTCATCGAACAGAGCTGTCGCGCCAGTTTTCTTCGCTTCTTCAATTGGCAGGACTTCTGTATCAATGCTGAGATCTTCGTTGATCTTTTCGTTGACGATCCGCTCAACTTTCCTCAGCTGTTCCTCACTTGGCTTTTCAAAATGCGTAAAATCAAATCTTCCGTAAGCAGGACAGTTGTAAGAACCTGCCTGCGCAATATGATTTCCCAGTACCTGCTTTAAAGCAGCCTGCAGCAGATGCAGAGAGGAATGGTTTGCCCTTGTTGCCTGCCGGTCTGCATAATTGTATTCCCCTTCGACGGTATCGCCGATATGCAGGATCCCCTCCACATTTTCAATATGATGCAGAGGCTGCTTATGCGGTGCCTTCTGCACATCGCTGACATCAGCCTTAAAAGAATCATTCCAAAGTTTTCCTGTATCGGCACACTGACCGCCGCTTTCTGCATAGAAGCATGTCTCTGACAGAATAACATCTCCTTCATCAGAAAGTTCATCTACCTTGACGCCATCCTTAAAGAGACCGATCACCTTGCCGGAAGAATGTGAATCAGTATATCCCGTAAATTCAGATGCTGCCGTGAAATCCATCAGATCTTTGGATTGACCATGCATAGACTGACAATTTCCGCGCGCTGCTCTGGCGCGCTCTTTCTGCGCTTTCATTTCAGTTTCAAAACCTTCTGCATCGATGGAATAGCCTGCTTCCTGAGCAATCTCTTCGGTCAGTTCCCGCGGATAGCCATAGGTATCATACAGTTTAAATACAACTCCTCCCGGCAGTTTCTTTGTATCTGCATGCTGCTTCAGAGCATCAGACAGGAGCTCTTCTCCATTTGCCAAAGTCTTATGGAAAGATTCTTCCTCATTTTTCACCAGCTGTGAGATCAGTGCTGTCTTTTCTTCAATATAAGGATAATAGTCTTTCATATTATCTGCCACGACCTGCACCAGCTGATACATAAAGCTGCCTTCAATGCCGAGCTTGATGCCATAGCGCACAGCCCTTCTTAAGACTCTTCTTAATACATAGCCCCGTCCTTCATTGGAGAACATTGCACCATCCGCAATAGCAAAAGTTACCGTACGGATATGATCGGCAACAACGCGGTATGCCATCTTGTATTCCGGTTCATCATAGGTATGTTTTGCATATTTCTCTGCGGCATGGATGATTGGAAGGAACAGATCCGTATCGAAGTTTGTTTCACCTTCCTGAATAAAGCAGACCAGTCTCTCTAAGCCCATGCCTGTATCAATGTTCTTCTGCGGAAGCTCTTTATATTCTGATCTCGGCATTTCGCCTGGCCGGCAGTCATACTGTGAAAAGACAATATTCCAGAGCTCAACATAGCGGTCATTCTCCATATCATCAAAGAACAGTTTTTCTCCGATGTGCTTAGGATCATATTTTTCTCCGCGGTCATAATAGATCTCTGTATCAGGTCCGCCCGGACCTCTGCCAATCTCCCAGAAGTTATCACTGGACTTATTGATATGGGACTCGATCATACCTACTTTGACCCATGTATCATAAGCATCGTGATCCTCAGGATATACGGTCACATACAGTCTTTCCGGATCAAAACCGATCCATTCTTTTGAAGTCAGAAATTCCCAAGCCCATGTGATGGCTTCTGTCTTGAAGTAATCGCCAATAGAAAAATTGCCGAGCATTTCAAAGAAAGTATGATGCCGTGCTGTTCTGCCAACATTCTCAATATCATTGGTCCGAATTGCTTTCTGCGAATTGCATATACGGTTGCATGCAGGTTTCTCACTGCCATCAAAATACTTTTTCAAAGCTGATACACCGGCATTGATCCACAGCAAAGTTGGATCATTGTGCGGGATCAGAGATGCCCCTGGTTCTACCATGCATCCCTTGGACTGCCAGAAATCAAGAAACATTCTGCGGATCTGATTTCCTGTCAATTTCTTTTCCATTTTCATTTCCTCCTGAGCAATAAAAAACGTTCCAAATAAATCAGGAACGTTATATACGCGGTACCATCCTGTTTCACACTGACGTGTGCACCTTAATTGCCCTTAACGCAGGCTGAACGTTGCTGATTGAGCACTCTATGAAGAAGCTTCATGATCAATTCCGGAAAGACTTTCACCGTCCGTCTTCTCTCTGCACCGCTGTACGATCACTACTTATCTTCAATTCGATTTACCTGAATATTCTACCACAAAATAAAAAAGTTCAAATGAGCAATTGATTTATCTGTCATATTGAAATAAAATGTAACAGAAATGTAAACAATTTCACGAGGGGTGCAATTTATGAAAACATTTTCAAGAATCATCACAGGTTCCCTGCTTGCCTTAGCAATGGCAGGCTGTACCGTCGGGGGCTCATCAGCCAGTGCTGCTAACAGCGCTTCCGCTGTTTCCACAGACACATCCAAGATCATGATCGGCATTGTTCAGCTTGTGCAGCATCCAGCATTGGATTCTGCCACAAAGGGATTTGTTGATGAACTGAAAGCTGAAATGGATCTGACCGATGCAAACTTTGATATTCAGAATGCATCCGGTGATTCAGCGACCTGTTCTACCATTGCCAATGCTTTTGTATCTGAAAAAGCAGATCTGATTCTGGCAAATGCAACTGCTGCATTGCAGGCTGCTAAGAACGCGACAACATCTATTCCGGTCCTGGGCACTTCTGTTACTGAATATGGTACAGCTCTTGGCATCAGCAATTTCAATGGTACCGCAGGCGGCAATGTTTCCGGCACTTCCGATCTTGCCCCGCTGGATCAGCAGGTCGATATGTTTACGGAGCTTCTGCCAAATGCGAAGAACATCGGGATTCTTTACTGTTCTGGTGAACCAAACTCTGTCTATCAGGTCCAGAAAGTCACAGAATATCTGAAAGCAAAAGGACTGAATGTCACCGCATATCCATTTACGGATACCAATGATGTTGCACAGGTCGCCCAGTCTGCAGCTGCCAGCAGCGATGCACTGTATATTCCAACGGATAATACCGCAGCTTCAGCAACAGAAACGATCTACAATGTGACATCTAAAACAAAAACACCGATCATTGCGGGCGAAGAAGGTATCTGCTCTGGATGCGGCATTGCGACGCTTTCCATCGACTATTATGAATTAGGCAAAACAACAGGCGCGATGGCCGCAAAGATCCTCAAGGGTGAAGAAGATATTTCCAAAATGGAGATTGAATACTACAAGAATCCAAAGAAAGAATACAATGCTAAGATCTGCAAGGAATTAGGCATCGAAGTTCCTTCAGACTACACAGCAATTGCATCAAACTAATGACTTGCAAGGGCATATCGCAATATGCCCTTATCATTTTTTATCGCTATGTTCAAATAAATGACTGATATTGCCTGGGTGTACACTTTAGTGTACACCCAGAAATGAAGCATCCCTCATAATAATGGCATGAAAGCTATTGGAGGCCATTATTATGCAGGAATATGTTACTTTTCTCAGTA
>JAAYWN010000041.1 GCA_012516665.1 Erysipelotrichaceae bacterium | reverse complement strand
GAGCCTGCTGAAAAAGAGCGTGTTTGGAATTGAACAGAAATGAATATCCAGGGATTCCCTGGGTATTTTTTAATATATGCATAAAAACAGATCAATTATCGACTGGCATTTGCCTCTTTCTCACGTTCAAGCTCATCGATTCGCTTTAGATTGGTCAGAAAAAGCGTACAAGCCCCTTGAAGGGTCATGCCTGTAATGCCGCTGGCCTTTGCATTGCCGTAGTCATAGATGTTCTTGATCTCTGCGTTCTTTGCCTCGATCTTGTATCGGTGAGAATACAGTTCCTGGAACTCCTCTGTCTCCATGTAATCCATCTGGGCAATGTGCGTATCGGACTTGATCTTTACGGAATAGGTTTTGGTCTTCGAGCCTTCCTTGTAACAACCTTCCTTCAGTGGACAGTGCCTGCATTTTTCTGCATCAAAATAGTAGGTCTCTACTCTGCTGTCATTGCCACTGCTGTCTCGCACGCTTCCCTGCTTTGCCTTTCGTATTGCCATGTGACCGGCAGGACATACATACATTCCGGCATCCTTGTTGAATTCAAAGCCATTCTCTTTTCTCACTCCGTGCAGCACGCATTCACTCAGCTTGGAAGCCAGCTTGATATCCTTCTCTGCCGTGTATTCGATATTATCCTTCTCAGAATATGCTCCATCCCCAATGATTGCGTCAATCGTGATTCCCGCTTCCTCAGTCTTCTTGGTCAGCTCCTGCAGCTGCTTCCCATCGTGCTTCTCTCCCGTCGTGATGACAGCTGCCGTAATCACCCTCTCTGGTGTCATCGCGATATGAGTCTTGTATCCGAAGAAAGAGGTGTCCGCTGTCTTGTGGCCTACCTTCGCATCATGATCCCTGGAGAACTCGATCTCTCTGTCACAGTCTTCAATGCCTTCCTCAAGATAATGGAGACTCTCCTGAATCCCTGCGAAGTTGGTGAATCGCTGATCTTCAGAGATCAGCTGAGACAGCTCTCTGCAGTATTCCATCTCATCTTCCAGAAGACCGGTGCTCTCCTTCTTCGCCGGCATCCGGTCGTGCATCGCCGGGTCAACGGCATATACCGACTTCCGAAGTTCCTTTGCCCGGTGAATCAGTTCTTCTCTTGGAGATACGTGCTGGTACATTGCATTGCTATGTGTTGAATCCATGATCACTGCCTCATGATCGCTGATGACACCTTTCTCCAGTGCAATCTGCACGGTCTTCCTGATCATCAAGTCCAGCAGGCTATTGTCCTTCAGGCGAAGACTGCGGAACTTGGACAGCAGGGAAGGATTAATGAACTCGGTATCCTCAGGCTGATAGCCAAGAAAGTACTTCATTTCCATGTCATAGCGGACACGATCAATCAGGTCTCGGTCGCTGAGCTTTCTCTGCGTCTTCAGAAGCAGGAATTTCAACATCAGTTCAGGACTCTCAGCAGGCCTGCCCATATCCTCACTGTAGTTCTTCTGAATGTCTTCACGGACAAATCCGAAGTCTACAGACTCATTCAATCTCCTCCAGAAGTTATCCTTCGGAATCAGGATATTGTAAAGGCTGCTGGACTGGCTGAAGTTCATCTGAAGCTGCTCGGTCTTCTTAAGCATGGCATCGTCCTCGATTATTACCACCATTATATACCATGCATGCATGTATGTCAATACAAAAGTAAAGAAAAACCGCATAATCATCGTTGTTTCTGATGACTTGCGGTCTTCATTAGCCTCTGGATGAGATCAAGACTTTTTCAGCAGGCTCCGAAACATGCCGGTCTTTTTTTCAAACACAATATCAGTCATCCGCT
>JAAYWN010000040.1 GCA_012516665.1 Erysipelotrichaceae bacterium | reverse complement strand
TTCTGGGTGCTTTGTGTTATGCAGCGATATGTAGTAACCACTATTTATTCTTGGATTTTTTTATAATATTGCGCATTGTCTTCTTTGTGATGATCTGCCTGTCTGTATGGAATCCAAAGAGCTCATGAAGCTTGTCTGTAAGATCCGTGCGCTTGTAAGCTGGTATGTATCCATAACCCTCTACGGCAAGTGTGTTCATTCCTCGCAGCGTATCAATGATCTGCTCTGCTGTGTACTTCTTATCAAGCTTAGCTTCCAACATTCTGTATACAAGAAGAGAAAGGAAACAGATGAGAAAGTGTGCTTCAATGCGATCCTGTCTGGAGAGATATACTGGTCTGGCATTGAAGTCAGTCTTCATGATCCTGAAGCACTCTTCTATCTGCCATCTTCTTTTATTGATCTCTATGATCTGATTCACATCACCTTCGATATCTGTGACAACAGCGTAGAAACCATCGTACATTTCTTCCTGTGCGATCTTTTCTTCATCTATCTCACAGAAGGTATGACCAGCTGCTTCTCCATTTTCTGTGACAGCAGTTTTCTTTAGGAATCTGGCCGGATCATTCGGATTCCGTCTGCTTGATTTCAGGCTGCCTTTGCTGTCGATCATATGCTCGGCCCGCTGTATCTGATTGTCACGTATTGTTCGCTGATACTTTTTGTATTTCGGGGAATAGGTTACGATCATTGTCTCTGAAATTGCCTTGCTCTCAACAGGGATCTCTTTATAGTAAATACTGTCGAAGACCGCTGGATCGCTTTCATCCAGATCCCGCAGATCTATGAATGCTTTGCTGCCGACTCTGCGATACTGTGCAGGATCCAATGCTGCAGAACGCGTCTCTGCTTTGAGCTTCTTTAATGATTGCGTGATGACATAGGATCTATTCCCCATGTCATTGAATAATTTATTCTTCGCAGAGCCTAATCCAGAATCGGAACAGTAAATGAATTCGGAACAGTTGAAGTCACTGATGACTTTCTTCTCTAAAGGCTGCAGCGTAAGCTGCTCATTCATGTTCCCAGGATGCAGGCCAAATGCAAGGGGAAATCCTTCCTTGTCCATGAACAGGCCCATTCCTACGATCGGGTTGGGACGGTTCTCTTTGCTCTTGCCATATTTTCTAAATTCATCTTCCTGTTCAATCTCAAAGTAATAATTGGTGCAGTCATAATATAGGACATCTGTCTTCCTCTTGTGCAGGAATTGACTGTTCTGATAGACCTCGCTCTGTATGTAGTCAGAACTGCCTGCCAGAACGGATAAGGCACGGTAAACATCATGCAGTTCATACTTAGGGCTCTCAAGAAGCTTCCTACAGTAGTCATATGAATTGGCTTTGCTTGAAGGCTCGAGCACTCTTGCGTATACAAGATCAGAAAGAATGGCCTCAAGATCATATTCGAATTTATGCTTGGCTTTGATATTGCGGACAATATTGTCAAAACGAAGAGACGAACAGATAGATTGGAGAAACAGATAACCGCAGTTGAACTCTCTCTCACAGTCTTTCTTGATTGAAATATTAGGAAGCAGAGAAATAGTGACTTTCTCATTTTCACTTTTGAATTCTTCAGTATCCTTCTCCGCTTCTTTCCTGGCCCAGGCCAGTACACCTGCACGATCTGTCTTCAATTGATCTTTAAGATCATCGACAGTGCCAAGAGAACGGAAGATCTTGGATGAAGTCTTACCTGCTGAAGTGCGGAAGGACTGCTGAATATAAATGAATTCATTGTTCTTCGTTTTCTTAACAGAAATATGCATAATGTCACCTCAAATACATTATAGCATAGATGACACAATGTAGCACGTATAAAATCATAAAATTTGACAGTATTTTGCAATAAAAAATGTGGCCAATAGGCCACATCCAGCTTTTGTGTGTTAATCAGAACTGTCAAACTCCCGAGATGAAGAACCGGAATTCACAATTGAATGAAATTGCTTTGCTTGGCACAGAGAATGCTATAATAAGTGCAGACAGAAGGAGAAAAACTATGGCATTAGTCAATGTATCAACCGCTCTGAAAAGAGATGAGATCAAAAAGATCCTGGAATCGCAGGAATCTCCAAAGTACACGTATGTAAAGATGAAGACAGCAATCGAGATGCAGTTCGATGTGCAGGATGATGCACAGGGATCTCATGGCGATCTGGCAAACTATACGAAGAAGATCATTAAGGAACAGCCTTGGGGCGCAGCTCTGATGCTGAGAGTCCTGAACGAAGGCCAGGCATTTACCGGACAGAAGTAAAGAAAGGTTCCGCAGGGAATCTTTTTTTATGCCGAGCAGGAGAACAGACTGTCAGTATGCATTGAAGCATTTCAAAGGACAAAGACAGACATATGTGCCATGATGCTTAATGTAAAACATATTGACTTTGTGCGATACTTCAATATAATTTGGGGTATCACAGAACTGACGGAAGTGGAATCAACCACATGAACTGTGACTGTATATCAAAGCCGACCGTCTGGGCACGCACAAAGCGCTCGGACGGTTTTTGTTTTCTTGAAAACTGTGCTGAGCATATAGAAAGAGGACAGTATGCTGGAAAACAAAGAATGGTCGGATTTTAAAGGAAGAACTTGGAAAGAAGAATGCAACGTCAGAGATTTTATTCAGAACAATTACGCACCATATGATGGAGATGAATCTTTCTTAGCTGGACCGACAGAAGCTACGGATAAATTGTGGGGAAAACTGCAGGAACTGCAGAAGCAGGAAAGAGATAAGGGCGGCGTCTTGGATGAAGAAACAGATGTCGTATCTTCTTTAACTGCGTATGGACCTGGATATATTGACCCATCTTTAAAGGATCTGGAGAAGATCGTCGGTCTGCAGACAGATAAGCCATTGAAGAGAGCCTTCATGCCATATGGCGGGATCCGCATGGCTGAAGAAGCACTGGTCACCTATGGCTATGAACCGAATCGGGAACTCCATAAGATCTTTACGGAGTATCATAAGACCCATAACAATGCGGTATTTGATGCGTATACGCCAGAGATGAAGAGAGCGAGACATTCACATATCGTGACGGGGCTGCCGGATACGTATGGCAGAGGGAGAATCGTCGGTGATTATCGTCGTATCGCTTTATATGGCATCAATCAGCTGATTGCTTGGAAAGAAGAAGATAAAGCGAACTGCGGTGATGGCACAATGATCGATGATGTCATCCGTCTAAGAGAAGAGATCTCGGAACAGATCCGTGCTCTTCAGGATATGAAGAAGATGGCCGGTGTCTATGGCTTTGATATCTCCATGCCTGCATGCAATGCAAAGGAAGCAGTGCAGTGGCTGTACTTTGGCTACTTGGCAGCGATCAAGACACAGAATGGAGCAGCGATGTCTGTCGGCCGTATCTCGACCTTCTTAGATATCTATATGCAGAGAGATATTGAAAAAGGCATTCTCAGTGAAGAAGAAGCCCAGGAACTGATCGATCATATGGTCATGAAGTTCAGAATGGTCAAGTTTGCCCGTATACCTTCTTACAACGGACTGTTCTCAGGCGATCCGGTATGGGCAACATTGGAAGTTGCCGGCACCGGTATTGACGGCCGGTCCATGGTCACCAAGAATGATTTCCGCTTCCTGCATACATTGGAAAATATGGGCCCATCGCCAGAACCGAACCTGACGGTGCTCTACAGTTCAAAACTGAGCGAGGACTTCCGCAGATATGCCGCTAAGATCTCGGTCAAGACATCGTCTATTCAGTATGAAAATGATGATGTCATGAAGGTGGAATGGGGCGATGATTACAGCATCTGCTGCTGTGTATCCGCAACCCAGACCGGCAAAGAGATGCAGTTCTTCGGAGCGAGAGCGAATCTTGCCAAGGCTCTGCTGTATGCTATCAACGGCGGCGTCGATGAAAAGGACGGATCGCAGGTCGGACCTGCCTATGCACCGATCACTTCGGAGTTCCTGGATTATACCGAAGTCAAAGAAAAATATGTACAGATGCTGGATTGGTTAGCAGGACTGTATGTCAATATCCTGAATCTGATCCAGTACATGCATGATAAGTATTACTATGAAGCAGCGGAAATGGCGTTGATCGATACGGATGTCAGACGTACCTTCGCTACTGGCATAGCCGGATTCTCGCATGTCGTTGATTCCCTGAGCGCGATCAAATACGCTAAGGTAAAGACGGTGCGCAATGATAAGACAGGGCTCACGGAAGACTATGAGATCCAAGGCGACTTCCCGAAGTATGGAAATGATGATGACCGCGCAGATGAAATTGCCATCTGGCTGCTGAAGACATTTATTACTTTGGTCAAGAAACATCATACCTACCGGAACAGTGAACCGACTACATCGATCCTGACGATCACCAGCAATGTTGTCTATGGCAAGTATACTGGCAATATGCCGGATGGCAGAAGAGCTTGGACACCATTGGCTCCAGGCGCCAACCCATCGTATGGTGCAGAGCAGAATGGCTTATTGGCGTCTTTGAATTCCTTGACAAAGCTGCCGTATCACTGGGCCTTGGACGGCATTTCCAACACCCAGACCATGAACCCAGGAGCTTTGGGACATAATGATCCCGAAAGAGCAGAGAAGCTCGTCAGTGTCTTAGATGGGTACTTTGATCAGGGAGCACATCATCTGAACGTCAATGTCTTCGGCAAAGAGATGCTGCTGGATGCGATGGAACATCCTGAAAAACCAGAGTATGCAAACTTCACGATCCGTGTCTCCGGCTATGCTGTAAAGTTCATTTCACTGACCAAGGAACAGCAGCTGGATGTTATTTCCAGAACATTCCACGATCATCTGTAAGATAAGAAAAAGAAGAAGCGGCAGACAGTCACTTCTTTCTTTTAGAAAGGATAGTATATGACACAGGGAAGGATCCATTCATTTGAAACATTCGGTGCCGTTGATGGACCAGGTGTCCGCTTTATCGTTTTCCTGCAAGGATGCAGAATGAGATGTGCATACTGCCATAATCCCGAGACATGGGCCATGGATGGCGGACAGCTGTACACACCGGAACAGGTAATGGAGAAAGCACTGCGCTACCGGTCCTATTGGAAGCACGGCGGCGGCATCACAGTGTCTGGCGGTGAGGCATTGCTGCAGATCGATTTTGTGCTGGAGCTCTTCACTTTAGCTAAAGAAAAAGGCATCCATACGGTATTGGATACAGCCGGCAATCCTTATACAGAAGAGGGGCCTTTCTTTGAAAAGTTCAATTCTCTCATGAAAGTCACCGATCTTTTCCTTTTAGATATCAAGCAGATCGATCCGATCAAGCATCAGAAGATGACCGGCTGGACCAATGAAAATATCCTGGCGATGGCTTCCTATCTTTCCGAACATCAGAAACATATGTGGATCCGCTATGTATTGGTGCCGGGACTGACCGATGATCCTGCCGATCAGAAGCAGTTAAGAAAATTTATTGATACATTGCATGGTGTCGACCGAACAGAAGTCCTTCCATATCATACGTTAGGAGTTCCAATGTACAAAAAGCTTGGCATCGAGTATCCTTTAAAAGGAGTGGAACCGCCAAGCATACAGCAGATCCAAGATGCGGAGGCCATTCTGAAGAAAGGATGAGCCATGAACTTAAAAGATTTTCGCATTGAAATGAATTTCCGCGAACTCGGAGGATACCCCACCAAGGATGGCAGAAAAGTAAAGCATGGCATGTTCTACCGCTCCGGTGCATTAGGCTGTTTAAACAAAGCAGAATTGGATGAAACAGGCAGATTGGGGATCCGTTCTATATTTGATTTCCGCTCCGTCCGAGAAACAGAAAATAATCCCGATCCAGAGATACCAAGAGCACGCTATTTTCATGTTTCTGCTCTGACAGACGAAGCAGGCAATGAGATCGATCTTTCGCCGAAAGGAATGGAAGTGTCGGATGAAATATTTTATTCCTTGGCATCCAATGATCTGTTCCTGGAGAACTTTTATGGCAGACTGCCCTTCTCGCCAGCCTATCAGGTGATGTTCCGTGAGATCCAGCATGGCCAGGCCCCGATCTTGATCCACTGCAGTGCAGGCAAGGACCGTACCGGTATCGGCGCTGCTTTGATCCTATTGGCTCTGGATGTTGATGAAGATGTCATCCTGGAAGATTATATGAAGACGAATGAATACCGCCGAAAATGCATTGATGCATTCCTGGCATCAAAAAAAGATCTGATCGATGCCCATCCGCATGCGGCATATATCATGAATGGTTTTGAAGGGGTCAATGCAGAAGCTTTGAAACTTGCGCTGCAGAAGATCAAAGACCGCTATCAGGATTACGATACTTATTTTGCACAGAGATATCATTTAGGACAGGAAGAACTGGCCTATCTCAGAGAGAAATATACCGAAGACTGAGCTCGTATTTTATCACTTCGTTAATAATGAAAGAAAGTTGCTAAATTGAAAAAGTAACATCCACATTTCGAGAAATTCTATAACCTGTGGAGGTTACTCTTACAGAGGCGGTAATTTAAGCAGTATTGCATGACATAGAAGGCGGTTCGTGTTTACGGAATCGTCTTTTTTACTATAATGAATGGGCAGAGACGCAAGTCTGGAGCACGACAAAAGGAGCGAAATACAGCGATTTCTTTTTAAGGAAAGACTGACTTCCACTTATTCGAAGGATAGGTGCGTACGTTTGGATCCCGGTGATTCAATGTCAGTTACTTCTTGATAAAGAGCGTTGGGCTCAAATTGAGATCACTATACGGAATCTCCTTAAGGCCGAATTTCTTCATCCGTTCCCACAGTAATGGGCTTAGGAACTTAACGATGTCGACAGGACGCTTGCCATCCAGGCTCTCTCTCGTAGAAGAAAGAATATGCGATATTGCAAGATTAAGTGGCTGTTGACCTGTTAATCCAATTGCACGCATGTTCTTTTCTTTTTGGAAGAAGTAGCGAACATAGTGGTGAGAGTTTTCGACGAATGGTTTCTGCCATGAAGCCATAGGATCACAGTAGAAGATATGGGTCCCCAGCTTCTCATAAGTATCGGCACTGACAAATTCAGATCCTCTGTCAGTGAGCAGCACTTCGCATTCATGAAGGAATAATTCTTCTCCAAGGATATCTTTCAAGACAGCCACTCCATGTGCCATGGCAGCTGCTGTCTTCTCTTCGTGATATAGGGCGATCAGCAGCTTATAGGAGCGAAAGAAGAATGTCTGAATGAAAGGACCGTTTGTCACATCGTTGTATACAGTATCCATTTCCACTGCATGGGCATCCGGATGGTCCTTCATGTAATCTTCAAAGTCAGTATATGTACGTCCAATGAGATATTTCCTGTCTTTGCGTTTCTTGTATTTGACTTTGTCCTTCTCGGACATTCTTCTTTTTCTGCTTACCTGCTTTCTGAGATCCATAGCGCTGACATTGAATGCCTTCAGGATCCCATCTTCAATATATGTGTAGATTGTCTTCTCACACTGTTTGATCTCTGTGTGCTCTGTCAGTATTTGTGCAATCGACAGTCCTCTGCTCAGCCCGTCCTTGAGCAGACCAGCAAGGACAGAGGCTTCCTGAGCTGTCAGATCCACGCCCTCTCTGGAATCTCTCAGAGTGTATTCATATTCCTTTTGAGCCAGGTCAGCAGAGTACTTGTATTTGATATGGCGGCATCTGTGCCAGTCTGGGCATCCATTGCATGCCCGGGCTTTCTATCTCGTCTGGCACAGGCAAAAGGAACGTATAGATCACAATCCGAGGGACATTGCCTTCCATAGGGACATTTCTTGTAATCAGCACAGTCCAAACTGAGCTTGTTTGATTTCACCATGATCCGGTGAGCTTTGATCTCCTTACCGACAGTAGACTTGTCCTTATCAATACGGTTGGCAATTTGTGACTTAGAAAGGCCAAGAGAGAGGCCTTCCTCGATAGCGACACGATCATCACGTGTTAAATGTTTGGCATTAGACATAATAATTTCCTCCAGTTCTATATCCGGAATGCCATATATACGCACAGCCCTATATTGTAAGAGAAAACACAACTTTTTGGAATTGTAAGACTGGCTTCCACTTCCTGTTATGGTAAGTTGCCGTTTCTTTTTCAATTGAGGAATGCGAGAATGCCGCTCTTTGAGGGCATTCTTTTTTCACGGCGTGGTATAATATTTACGTAGATTTGGAGCTGAACAATGAAAATCGGAGTCATATCTCTTGGCTGTGCCAAGAACTTAGTTGATACAGAGAACGTCCTGGGCATGCTGAAACAGTCAGGACAGGATATTACAACTTCTTATGAGGAAGCTGAGGCAATCATTATCAATACATGCGGTTTTATTGAAAATGCCAAGACAGAAGCAATCAATACAATTCTTGATATGGCTGATCTGAAAAAAAAGAATCTCAAAAAACTCATCGTTATGGGATGCCTGGCCGAAAGATATAAACCGCAGCTGGAACAGGAGATGCCGGAAGTCGATCGGTTTATTGCCATTGACGAATATTCACATCTAGGTACGATCCTCAGCAGCCAGCTGCATGTAAAAATAGCGGATACATATGGCGTGGCACCGCGTGTCCTATCAGGAAAGCCTTGGATGGCATATCTGCAGATCAGCGATGGCTGCGATAATAACTGCAGCTTCTGCGCGATTCCTTCGATCCGCGGAAAACTGCACAGTATTCCGCAGGAAAAGATCCTGCAGGAAGCAGAACGTTTAGCTTCGATCGGGGTCAAAGAGATCACGTTGGTAGCACAGGACTGTTCTCGCTATGGTTATGATTTTGACCATCAGCTGCACCTGGTGGAACTGCTGAAGGCTTTGGATAAAGTGGATGGGATCCATTGGATCCGCATGCTGTATCTGTATCCGGATGAGATCCCGGAAGGCTTGTTTGATACGATCAAGAACAGCAGGCATATACTGCCGTATTTTGATATTCCGACGCAGAGCGGTTCAGATGCGGTCCTTCATGCAATGAAGCGCAAGACAAATCGGCAGAAGATCCTTGATCTGACCGATCAGATCCGCTGTTTGATGCCGGATGCGTCGCTGCGTACGACTTTGATCGCAGGTTTCCCTGGGGAAAGCATATCGGATCATGAAGAGACACTGTCCATGGTCAGACATGTACAGTTCAATCATCTTGGCGTCTTTACGTTCTCAAGTGAAGAAGGAACTGCTGCCTTTGATATGAAAGATGATGTCAGCGCTGAAGAAAAAGAAAGAAGAAGAGCGGACATTATGTCGGTCCAGGAAAAGATTGCTGAAGATCGTCTGAAGATAACCATTGATCATGTCTATGAAGTCATGATTGAAGGACGAAATCCTTTGACGCATATGTATACCGGAAGAAGCTATGCTTTTGCTCCGGATGGTGTTGATGGCTGTATTATGTTCCATTCAGATCAGCCGCATGAAGCAGGTCAGTTCACAAAGGTCCGCATCACAAAGATCAGCGGACAGAATCTCATAGGTGAAGAAATCAAGGAGGATTGTATTTCATGAAAACCTATATTGGCATTGATCTAGGCGGAACCAATGTCCGCTGCTCCACCGTCCAAATGGATGGCACTGTCATTGAGACAGTCAAAGGACCTTCGCATGCAGACGAAGGTGCGGAAGCCATCATTTCCAACATTGCTTCAATGATCAGACAGCTGAAAGACTGGCAGAATGCATCTGGTGTCGGTGTAGCTGCCCCTGGCCCTGTTGCCCGTGATGGCAATGGTATGGCCATGTGCACCAATATTCCATGTCTGGCAAAATTTCCTTTAAGAGAAACACTGCAGAATGAACTTCATCTTCCATGTTTCTTAGGCAATGATGCAGACGCGGCTGGTCTGGCAGAAGCTTTGGTCGGAGCAGGCAAGGGAATGCGTACAGTGATCTATATCACTCTGTCAACTGGAATCGGCGGAGCAATTGTCTATAATGGACAGCTGCTGCCGGGAAGCCATGGCTATTCCATGGAAGTTGCTTCTATGTCAGTTGATGGTTCACGTCCAAAGATCAATCTGCCAGCCAATGGTGCGGTTGAGGATTGGGCGAGCGGAACGAGCGTGACTCGTCAAGGCCATGAAAAAATGCCGGAACAGACGATCGTACATGCTGGACAGGTATTTGATCTGGCTGCCCAGGGTGTTGGCGCTGCTGCTGCCATCGTTGATCAGGTCACAACAGATCTGGCTGTAATGTTCGGAAATCTGGCGACGACCATTGACCCTGACTGCTTTATTTTAGGCGGCGGTATGATGAAGTCGGCTGGTCTCTTCCTGCCGATGGTCAAAGAAAAATATCAGGCAAGAGTGCTGCCGGCATTAAGAGACACAGCATTTCTGACAGCATCCTTGGATGAACCGGGAGTTGTCGGGGCAGCTATGCTTCCGATGTCAAACGGTCTATAAAGTCAAATGACCGGTCTTCCGGTCATTTCATTGCTTTAAATGGGAAAGGAACTGCTATGTATCATATTTCTGATGTAAAAAAATATACACGCTGCGCTCGACTGTACATAAATGAAAAGCATGCTCCCAAAAGAGAGTATCAGCCTTTTATTCGATTGGATGAAGAAGTGACTTCTTTGGTCGCACAGAAACTGCACATTGAAGATCATTACTTCCTAGGTCATAAAGGAGATGATCCATCAGCTGCGAAGCAGGCAATGAAAAGTGCAGAATGGCTGATGAAGGCACGCTTTGAATATCGGCAGCTGCGAGTGAAGGTGCCTTTTCTGCATCAGACAGATAAGGGATGGGACTTATATTTTCTTTTTATCGGTCTGTATCCCCATGCTGATGATATGCAGTTCTACTGCGATGAAGTATGGGTGCTTGAGAACAATCATATCAAGATCGATCAAATCTATATCATCCATCTAAATGCGGAATATATCAGAGAAGAAGAACTGGATCCATCAGCGCTGTTTGTTATCAGCGATTGTTTCTATAACGGAAAGAATCATCCAAGTGTCAAAGTGAAAGATGCAATCTATAAAAGCAAGCGCGATCTGACCCATGTATTGAATGAAATGGATCAGCTTCAGGAAGACAGTGTCCCGGCGGCCAATCGTACGAATCACTGTACGACAAGACAGAAATGCAGATATTATGACAGCTGTTTTCCAAATGAAGCCAAAGAGCCGGATGACAGTATTCTGACTTTGGTTGCTTCACAGAATAAGCATGAAATGAAAAAAGAAGGCATTGCTTTGCTGAAAGATGCAGATTCAGAAAGGATTGAAGGCTCTCGTCAGCAGTATGCTCAGATCTTAGCAGATCAGGAGGGCGGACTTCATGTCGATCGGTATGCCTTGAAATCCTGGCTAAGCTGGATCAAGTATCCTATCTCTTTTCTTGATTTTGAATGGGAAAGATTTGCTATTCCGCCATATAAAGGAATGCGGCCGTATGATGTTATGCCATTTGAGTACAGTCTGCATATTATGCAGGCAGATGGGACAATGACACATAAGGTGTATCTGAATATTCATGATGATCGCCGAGATATGGCGAAGAATCTGGTGACAGATATTCCAGCACAGGGCACAGTGATTGCATATAATGCTGTTGGCGCTGAAATGATGAGAATTGCTGAATTTGCTCAGCTGTTCCCAGAGTATGCCGCAAAGCTGAATGATATCAATGCACGCATGGAGGATCTGCAGCTGATCTTTGAGACCGGTACCGTATATGACATAAGGATGCGCGGACAGTGGTCTCTGAAGGTCATTATGGCCATGATGAATGACAAGTCGTATAAAGATCTAGATATCAATCAGGGCATGGAAGCAGTCTTTCAATGGCGGCATCTGGATTACAGCGATGACACAGCTGATCATAATAAGATCGTTGAAGATCTGAAAAAATACTGCGGTATGGACTCCTATGCAATGACAGTTGTTTTCCAATGGCTGAAGAAGATCAATGAAGAAAAGATGCAGTGAGATCATCAGGAAAAAATCCGATGATCTTTTTTAATGATATGAGTAATTTCACGTAAAATTCAGTCTGATCTTTATGGTTGATGGTATAATAAACATAGAAAGAAAGAGATATGACATCATAAAAAAGTTGGTAGAAGCATTTCCTCACAAGAGGAAACTGCTTTCATCATAAAACTACAAATGGAGGAAAACTTATGAGATTCGAAATTGTTGGAAAAAATGTATCTGTAACACCTGCAATGAAGGAAAAGATCGAGAAGAAGCTCAGCGGACTTCAGAAGTATCTGCTCATTGATGAAGACACAATTGTAAGAGTAGTTGCCAGAGTATATCCGAACTCACAGAAAGTGGAAGTGACAATACCTACAAAAGTAGGACTGCTCCGTACAGAAGTAGAAGATAATGATTTCTACGCTGCGGTAGATCTGGCAATTGATAAATTGGAAGACCAGTTAAGAAGACAGAAGACACGTTTATCTAAGAGACATCGCGAGCATCTGGCACAGGCGTTCATTGATGAAAATGACCAGCCTGAAACAGAAGATATTCCTGTTCGTACTAAGAGCGTAACTGCCGAAGAAATGCCATTGGATGAAGCAATTATGCAGATGGAGCTGTCAGGACATAATTTCTACATTTATACTGATGAGGACAGTGAAAAAGTAGCCGTTGTCTACCGCCGGAAGGTCGGAGGATACGGTCTGATCGAAGTTGATGATGAATAAGAAGAACTGGGCGAAAGCCTGGTTTTTTATAGGATTGATGACTGCAGCATGATAATGAAATAAATGACTGCCATGGCCAGCAGGCCGGGGATGAATGTATGGCATTGATTGTAGAGATAGGCAAGGATCGCAATCAGGACCATATTGTATAAATATGTGCGGAAAAATAGGCTGATATTCAGCGATGGCAGATAGATGACTGTGAGCAGCAGGCCAAACACCAGAGAAGACAGCAGAATGGACTGCAGTTCTTTGCCATGGACATCAAAATGATCGGTAAAGCATTTATAACTGATTGATATATTGGCTGCTTCTGCAAAGGAAAATGCTATCAGCATGCCAGGTCTTGCGTAGCCATATGCTATCAGATCGCTGTTGCCCGGCAGGATGAGAGCCGCCTGCAGTATATTGGCACCCACATAGACCCACAGCATGATCAGAATTGCCCCAAGAGATGTAAAAAGGATCGTATCCATGGTATTCTTTTTTGCTCGATTGTAATGGATGCCGAAGAGATTCCAATCGTAAATGATCAGAATCGAAGTGCCGACATTCATGCAGAACATCAAAGAGATCGCATACTGGCTGATAATGATATTCAGCAGGTGTGCTGCCAAAGGAATCATTATAAAGATCAGACATGAAATGACGATGCGTTTCATTGATAATGCAGATGCGGTCTTGACTGGCATATATGTGCTCCTAATGATCTCATTTTACAGTAATTTACTTTTTGTGTCACATTTAGTGCCGAGGATGAACTACGGTGATATTGGAATAACTATGAAATTATCGGAATATGCATGAAAGGGCTTCCAATTTACTGTGAAATCATGCATGATTGTGCCTGGGTAAAAGTTTACCAAGGGGGAAAGAAAATGGAAAACACTGCCAAGGGGAAAATGACGTACCAGGATGAAAAGGCAATTCTTATGTATCTGAGCGAACTGTACTGCAAAGCACAGACCATTGCTGAGCTGTACCGCAGAGAAGGAGACATAGGAACGAACATGATCAAGTACAAACAGCAGACTGCTGTTATTGAACTGATCGACCGCACAATCAGCAGTATCACACCGACCGCACGCTTCATCATTATCCACACATATATTCGCAAGGACGGCAATGATTGGTATATTCCGTATTATGCAAGATCGACCTTTTATAGACTGAAGAAGGCAGCAGTGCATGAATTCAACCAGGTATTTCAAAAGTTAAGAGATTGAACTTGTGAGAACAGAATGTTAAAATTTCCTCAAGGAGTGTTATCGTATCATCTGCAGAACGCTTTGCTTGTTGGGTCTCTCATAAAATTAGTTTGTTTAAACAAATTTTATGTTGGAGGTGAAAACAATGAAAGGGCATACAGATGAAAATTGGTACGCTTGAGCAATGAAACCAGGAGGGAATTAAAAGTATGCTTAAAGGTATTGCTGCTTCACAGGGGATTGCAATTGCAAAAGTTTACAAGCTTGAACAGCCGGTCGTCGATGTAAAACAAGTTGCATCTGAACCAGCACAGGAATTAGCAAAGCTGGATGCTGCATTTAAGAAAACGGTCGCAGATATTGAAAAGATCAAAGAAGTTGCTTCAAAATCTTTAAAAGAAGAAGAATTGGCAATTTTTGATGCTCATTTGATGATGGCGAATGATCCTGAATTCCGCGGCATGATCGAAGAAGATATCAATACGAACAAGGACAATGCGGAATATGCTGCCAAGATGGTCGGCGATAACATGGTCTCTATGTTTGAGGCGATGGATGATGAATACATGAATGGCAGAGCTGCAGATATCAGAGATGTATGCTTCCGTCTGCTATGCAATCTGGCAGGCAAAGAGATTCCTAATCTTGCAACACTGAGCGAGCCGGTCGTGATCGTAGCTAAAGATCTGACACCTTCTGATACAGGATCGCTGAATAAAAAGTATGCAAAGGGATTTGCTACCGAAGTAGGCGGACGTACGAGCCACAGTGCAATTATGGCAAGATCCCTCGAAATTCCGGCAATTGTAGGTACGACTGGCATATTGGCTGCAGCAAAATCCGGGGATGAGATTATTCTGGATGCTATCAGCGGTGAAGTCATTCTCAATCCTACACCGGAACAGATCCAGGAATATACAAAAAAAGCAGAAGAGTATCAGAAAGAAAAGGATGCTCTGAAAGCAATGAAGGAACTTCCTTCAGTCTCTACCGATGGACACAAAGTACTGCTGGTCGGCAATATTGGATCCGTTGCGGATGTTGAAGGTGTATTGGATAATGGCGGCGAAGGTGTCGGCTTATTCCGTACAGAGTTCCTATATATGAAGAGTGAAAATGATTTCCCAGATGAAGATACGCAGTTTGCTGCCTATAAGCAGGTCTTGGAAGGTATGAATGGAAAGCCTGTTGTGATCCGCACATTGGATATTGGCGGAGATAAGAAGCTCAAATATTATAAATTTGAAGATGAGATGAATCCTTTCCTCGGCGTGCGTGCAATTCGTTTCTGCCTGATGCGCAAGGATGTCTTCCGGGTACAGCTGAGAGCACTGCTCAGAGCTTCTGCTTTTGGGCATCTGTGCATCATGTTCCCAATGATTGCTACTGTAAATGAGTTCACGGAAGCAAAGGGACTGTATGAGGAAGAAAGAGCAAAACTGATTGCTGAAGGAACAAAGGTCGGCAATGATGTTGAAGTTGGATGCATGATTGAGATCCCAGCAGCTGCTGTCTTGGCAGATCAGCTTTCCAAATATGCTGACTTCTTCTCTATTGGCACAAATGATCTGATCCAGTATTCTATGGCGGCAGATCGTATGAGCCAGCCGGTATCTTATCTGTATCAGCCGCTGAATCCATCCATCCTGCGTTTGGTCAAGATGACGATCGACGGTGCGCATAAGAACGGCAAATGGTGCGGCATGTGCGGAGAGATGGCTGGTGATGAGCTGGCGGCTCCAGTCTTGCTTGGACTTGGCCTGGATGAGTTCTCGATGAGCGCAACCTCTATTCTGAGAGCACGCAAGATGATCAACGGTCTGAATTATGAAGAGATGAAAGCAATGGCTGCCAAAGCGGTAGAGCTTGATCGCATGGAAGATGTTGTGGACCTCGTTAAAAAGAGCATTCGATAAAAAATGGCTGAGATCAGATGATCTCGGCTTTTATAATCAGTTTTCACATATCTGATCTTTGCTGCATTTCAGATATGTATAGCTGCTTTTGACATAGAATTCTTTCATATCATCCAATCGCAGGCATCCCAAGGTCCTGCCATAGACACATCCGCAGTCAATATGGTACAGGGTATTATTCCTGCCATGAAGGATCTTTCCTTCTGAACTGTCCCCATAAAGGAATGTAGGAATATGCCCGACGATCATTGTGGTATCATCAAACGGATTATCATCTCTGCCAATATGCGACCAGACCAATACCTGCTCTGGCACTTCTGACATACGGATATTTGCTCGAAGATATTCATCTGCCAGACCAGCATGTACAAGAAGAAATTTTCTTTCTCTGATAGTCAATTCTTTATAAAAAATACGATTGCTGTCCAAATACAGCTTCATGTCATAACATTCAGGAAAACTGAGATCCATGAACTGATCAGCTGTTTTATAGCCGCCGTTATAATGCAGCCAGCACATTAGGTCATCGGTCATATCCACACTGTTATTATCATGCTTTGTATCGATCAGTTCCTGTGCATAGCGCTGGAACCACAGATCATGGTTGCCGTAGATGATATGCATTGATGGATCTTTCATGATCTCCTGCATTAAAGCAATGGATTCATTGCCGCGGTCGCATATATCACCGTCGATCCATAATGTATCATAGTCTTTTCGATATTCGATTAGAGAAAGCATTTCATCAAATTCTTTTTTGCATCCATGCAGATCGCTGATTACATAGGTTGACATAGGTACCTCTGCCATTATTGTACCATAATGCTGGTTCCTCGTTCGGCAGGCGCCCATATATTCTTTATTGTTTATCTTCTTCTGAAGAGAGTACCTGAATAACACTGATTCTGCCATTGGTAAACGAAATTGAGATTTCTTCATCTTTCTGAAGATCTTCACTGTGAAGGGTAGTGCTGTCCTTCAGGACCATGGCGGAACTGGGAACGGAAGCAGTCTGTATTTCTTTTGAATCCTCTGTTTCATAAGAAATGATCACTTTGCCGTTATCGTTTGATTTCACGGTTCCATAGGCAGTCTGTACATTGCTGTCATCGGTCATCTGTTCTGCCTGAGCGGCTGCTGCACAGCCGCTGCTGAGCAATAAGAGCACAATACCGGCAGTTTTCATCATGTGTTTCATCCCATCTGCCTCCTGCTGATTTGAATATAGTCAATTCTTCTGAAAGGAAAGTGTTACGAAGATGAATTCCGTGTGAAGCTTGCAGTATTGAAAGTTTTTCTTCACACAGAGAGCGTGTTTTGATATAATATCTGCGTTATTGATTTATGGAAGGTGGTATTTTACATGGGAAGAGCTCATGAAGTCCGCGCAGCCTCAATGGCTAAGACAGCGGCAATTAAGTCAAAATTATATTCTAGATTTGGAAAAGAGCTGTATATTGCAGCGAAAAATGGCGTCCCTGATCCTGAAATGAACCTCAGCCTTAAGAGAAAGATCGCTGAAGCAAAGCAGAACCAGATTCCGGCTGATGTTATCAAAAGAGCAATTGATAAAGCAAAAGGCGGCGATGACGAGCATTATGATGAAGCACGCTATGAGGGCTTTGGCCCTGGCAACAGTACGATCGTTGTTGACTGTCTGACCAACAATACAAATCGTTCTCTGACAGATGTCAAGACAACATTTAATAAATGTCATGGTGCAAAACTGGCAGGAGCAGGTGCGGTATCCTTTAATTATCAGCCAGTAGGTTTATTTGTTTTCCCTTATGAAGATGAGGAAGCAATGTTGGATGCCATGATGGAAGCGGAAGTTGATGTGCAGGATATTTCTGCTGCAGATGGCATGATGACCGTTAAGACGACATTCAATGATTTCGGCAAAGCGCAGGATGCCATCGAAAAGTTTATCCCGAATGTTGAGTTCGATGTATGCGAAGCAACGATGCTGCCGAACGAATATGTTGATCTGACAACAGAAGAAGACATTAATGCATATCATAAGCTGATGGATCTGCTGAATGAAGTTGATGATGTGAACAAGATCTATACAAATGCACGCATTCCTTCAGAAGAAAACAACTGAATAAATAAAAAAACTGGCGATGTACATCATACGGTATACAATGAACCAGTTTTTTATTTGATATAATGAGCGCCGCCGATCTCCAGGGACAGGATGCGCTTTCTTTCTTCTTCTTTTAAGATACTGGCATACATCAATGAAGTACGGTATTCCAGCTGCCGCCATGCATCAGGGACATCCGCAAAACGAGAAGCAATTTTTGTCTCTTTTTTTCTTTGTTCAGCCAGCCATTTTCTGCCATGCTCGCCAAAAGCAAGGACTCTGACAGTATCATAAGCAGGCAGACCTTCCGCTTCTTTTTTAGTGACTTGATTGAGCGCCTGCAGACAGCATCTGCGGATCCGGCTTGCCGTATAGCGGTAGTTTGTGCATGCATTGATGAAATCATCATATTTTTCATACTTCATTGCATTTTTTTGCAGCAGATATTCAATCCCCTCTGAAAAAAGGAAGAGCTGCCGCAGATGCTCCGGAGAGGAAACTGTTAAAAAGGTGCGAAGATACGGATAATACATTTCACTGAAATGAAGCGTACTGTTTTTTAGGATTTCTTCCATCGGTGTAGAACCTGCCAGAGAAAGATGATTTTTTAAAGCATGCCGAATGGCTAAAGCGCTGGCATTTTTATTGATTTCAGCGTCCAGATAGCCGGAAGTACGCTGCACTAAATAGGGCTGAATACCTGACCCTTTCAGTGCTCGCAGATAGCAGACAGCTAAAAGATCATTGGGATACATTGAACTGGTCAGCAGCGAATAGGCCTTGGGATAGGACATACCGCCATTCATTGATTCATGAAGATGATCTGGATTGATAGGAGTGTCCGCAATTTCCTGCAGATTCTCAAGATTGCCGCATTCTGATCCAAAACAGATACTGTCAATGCCGGCAGTGCGGAAGACTTGCATAGCTCCGTCAGCAAAATGAGAAGCACTTTGAGATGCAAAAAAATAGGGAAGTTCAATAACGACATCAATGCCATTGTGAATGGCAGCCTCCGCTCGTTCCCATTTGTCAATGACGGCAGGTTCTCCGCGCTGCACAAAGTTGCCGCTCATAACGGCAATCATGAAATCGGCTCCGCTCAGTTCTTTGGCTTTTTCAATTTGATAGATGTGTCCATTATGAAGGGGATTGTATTCTGAAATGATACCGCAAGAGGACATATTGCCATCCTTTCCATCAGAACAATGATACAATGAAATTACATATTTGAAAAAGGAGATTTATCATGAAGAACGGAAAATTATCTTATCAGATTTTTCGTACCCAAGAAGCACCGAAGGCATGCGTTTTTATTGTGCATGGCATGCAGGAACATCAGAAGCGCTATGAGAAATTTGCTAAATATCTGAATTCCCGCGGCATTGCCTGCATTACGTATGACCTTCCCGGGCATGGATCTGACTGTCCCAAAGAGGATCTAGGGTGGTTTGGAAATCAGAATGGCTGGATGAATCTTACAGAAAGCGCAGTGGAAATTGCAGATCTGGCACATAAGGAATTTAAAGATGCCCCCATTGTACTGTTCGGACATTCGATGGGGACAATGATCGGCCGTACCTTTCTGCAGGATCATGACAGTATGATCGATGCAATGGTCCTATCAGGTGCACCGAATTATCTGCCGGCGTCAAAGGCAGGCATTGTCTTGGCTTCAATCATCGCTGCCTGCAAAGGGAAGAAGGGCCATTCACATATGCTGGATAATCTAGCAACAGGCAGCTTTAACAAGGCCATCCCTGATCCCCGCACATCGCTGGATTGGCTGAGCTTCAATCAGGATAATGTGGATGCCTATATCGCTGATCCTCTCTGTGGCTTTCCTTTCACCAATCAGGGGTATAAGGATCTTTTCCAAGGTATGGGATATATGCATGATCCAGCTCGCTTTCACTGTACAAAACCAAATCTTCCAATCCTCTTCTTCGCCGGTGAAGATGACCCGTGCCGCGGCGGGGAGACCGGCTTTAAGGACAGTATCGCAAGCATTCGCAATGCTGGCTATAAAAATGTTGCCAGCACACTGTATCCAGGAATGCGCCACGAAACACTGCATGAAAAAAATGCTGACCGTGTCATGAAGGATACGGCAGATTGGATCCTGAAGAATATTTGAGGATTCAAAACAATGTCCCTGAACAGAAAAACCGATAAAATCAACTGACCTAGCGCGGATTTCGTTGACTTTGAAAAAGTGTTTGCTATAATTTATTAGCGTTAACGCACGAGGAGACTGCCGTGAAGTGGACTAGAGCACAGCTTCTGCAGGAAGAGCAGAGTACTGCATTTGATGAAAATGTGGAAATTGAAGATGATGTATTTGCAAAGAATACACTGATCAATGCGGTGAAGGATGTACATGTCAGTGGCAGCGGCTATCTTGATGATGAGAATGACCGCTTCTATGTGAAAATGCATGTGACAGGTATGATGTACTGTCCCGATGCTATCACCAATGAAGATGTGGAAGTTCCATTGAATACGGAAAGCTCAGAGACATATGTCTTTGGCGAGCCGGAAGATGACAGTGAACGTGCAGTTACCGATGAGGTCATCGACCTGATCCCAGCAGTGATAGATGATATCCTGCTTGAGGTTCCGTTACAGGTGACTGATATAGCTGAAGATGAATATCCGGAAGGCAATGGCTGGAAGGTATACAGTGAGGCTGAGTATCAGGAAAGCCGGAAAGATCAAGACGATCCGCGTCTGGCAAAACTGAAGCAATTCAAAAATGAATAGTAGGAGGTGCTAGACAATGGCTGTACAACAGAGAAGAAACTCGAAGACAAGAAGAGATAAGAGAAGAACACATTACACTTTAAGTGCTCCGACACTCGTGAAGTGCCCAGTATGCGGTGAAATGAAGCGTCCTCATCATGCTTGCCCAAAGTGTGGAAATGTTGGCGGAGCAGAAGCTACCGCAGCAGAGAACAAGTAATTGTTCTGTTTCTGCAAGATAAAGATGGAAGAGAAAAATCTCTTCCTTTTTTTACGGCTGCCGTAGAGGCAGCTTTTTTTGTTTTTAGGGTGAGTATTATTTAAGAATCTGGCAATAAATTTTCCAAAATACTTGTACAATCCATGCTGGGTGGTAGAATTGTGGTAGGAAGTGGAGCAAAGTGGAGGAAACCATCAATGTTCATTGGAGAATACAGACACAATCTAGATGCCAAGAACAGACTGATCATCCCGGCAAAGTTCCGGGAACAGCTTTCCACGACCGTATATGTTACTGAATGGATGGAAGGGTGCTTAGCCGCTTTTCCGGAACAGCAGTGGAATCAGATGATCGAACAGTACAGTTCATTGCCGATGACAGATGCAAGCGCACGTATCTTTCTCCGTCAGATCAATGGCAAAGCAGAAGAGTGCAGCATTGATGGGCAGGGCAGGATCCTTCTGCCGCAGTTCCTTGTCAGTGATACAGGCATTAAGAAAGCATGTGTCATCTTAGGGACGGCCAAGCACTTTGAGATCTGGTCAGAAGAGAAATATGATGCATACTGCTCCGAAGTGAATTTGGAAGAGTCGGCTGCGAAAGTGACAGAGATACTGAAATGATGGAACATACGAGCGTACTTCTCCATGAGACCGTAGATTCTCTGAAGGTAAAAAAAGATGGCATCTATGTTGACGGCACTCTGGGCAGAGGGGGCCATGCAGGATATCTGCTGTCAAAACTGACGGATGGACATCTGTATGCCTTTGATAAAGATGAGCAGGCTATTGAAGAATCGTCAGTGAACTTAAAGGAATATCTTTCTAAGGTAACGATGATCCATGATGATTTTCGCGCGATGAAAAAGGAATTGAATGCAAGAGGCATTGATAAAGTCGATGGCATCATGATGGATCTTGGTGTCAGTTCACCGCAGTTCGATGATCCGGCAAGAGGATTCAGCTACCGCTTTGATGCCAGGCTCGATATGCGCATGGATCAGGAGCAGGAGAAAGACGCATACCAGGTGATCAATACATATTCTCCAGAGGAACTGACAAGGATCTTTAAGGAATACGGAGAAGAAAGATATGCCTATTCTATTGCTAAAAAAATAGAAAGAGCACGCTCTGAAAGACCTATTGAAACAACCTTCCAATTGGTCGATGTGATCAAGAGTGCGCTTCCTGAAAGAGAGCTCCATAAAAAGGGACATCCGGCAAAGCAGACGTTTCAGGCTCTGCGGATCGAGGTAAATGATGAATTGGGAGCATTGAAAGATGCTTTGCATCAGGCTCTGGATCTTCTGAATGTGAATGGGAGGTGTGCTGTGATCACCTTCCATTCGCTGGAGGACCGGCTTGTAAAGAATACATTCAAAGAATATTCCACTGCCCCATTTGTTGAACCTAGGCTGCCTTTGAAAGCCGAGCAAATGGAGCAGGCCTCCTTCTTATTAGTCAATAAGAAGCCGATTGAAGCCCAGGAAGAAGAATTGGAAGAGAATCATCGCTCTCACAGTGCAAAGCTGCGGGTGATAGAAAGAATACAAGGTGAAAAACATGAAAACGAACAGAAGAAATAAAAGAAATGATCGCGAAATGAAATTTCTCTCTTTTACGTGTCTTTTCACTCTGATTTCTGTTATTGTTTTCTTCGTCGGTTCCCTGGGACTGAAAGCATACAACAACTCATTGAGCATCAGGAAGCAGTCAATGGAAGAAGAGATCCTCTCTGCACAAACGCAGAATGATTCTCTGCAGGTCGAGATCAGACAGCTGGCTTCTTCGGATCGGGTCAATCAGGTCGCGGCCAGCAATGGCATGAGCTATAACCAGAACAGCATTTCAACCGTCTCAGATGGAACGACAGCTGACGGAGAATAATAAATGTCTCATAGAAAGAATCACGCAATCAGAACGATTACCATTTTGACATTGGCGGCCATGCTTCTTATTGTCTCCGATGTTTTTTTCGTTGCAGTAGGCAAAGTGCATCTGCGTTCAGGCACAGATCTGACTGCCTATGCAGAAGGTGCCAATACGATCACGGAAACAGAGACTGCCTTCCGCGGAAATATTTATGACCGCAATGGCAATATTATTGCGGAAGATAATCGGACGTACAATATTGTATGTATTTTAGATTCTTCCAGACCGGGTGTGGATGGGGCGATAGCCTATGTTGCAGATCGTGAAAAGACGGCCGCAACACTGAGCAGCATTCTGAAGATGGACCAGCAGAAGATCCTGGATTATCTTTCACAGGGTGACAATGGTGTTTATCAGACAGAGCTTGGTACCGAGGGAAGAAATCTGTCAAAGACTGTAAAAGAAGAAATAGAAGCGACGGATCTGACGGGCATTGAATTTACAGATTCGGTTGAAAGAGTCTATCCGTATGGCCAGTTCGCGTCCAATCTGATCGGCTATGCACAGGTCAATGATGAAGGTACTGCAACCGTCGGAAAAATGGGATTGGAACTCTATCTGAACAGTTATCTGTCGGGCACCGATGGATATCGTTCGTATCAGGTCGATAAGAATGGATATAATCTGCCAGGAATGAAAGGTGAGACTGTATCTGCTGTCAATGGCAACAACGTCTATTTGACATTGGATGCCAGCATTCAGCAGCAGCTTGAAGATTCCATGAAGCAGACATTCACGACCTTCCCATCGATGGATCGAGCATGGGGTGCAGTCATGGAGATCAGCACCGGCAAGATCGTTGCCTGGGGACAGTCTCCATCATTCAACCCAAATGATAAGAATATTACCGAATTCCAGAACTATGGCGCTCAGCTTCCGTATGAACCTGGATCTACCTTAAAGACCTTCACATGGGCTGCTGCAATCAACGAAGGAAAGTATAATGGCTCAGACACAACAAATGGCAATGAATACTGCTATGGCAGTGACGAGAACGGCAATCCTGTCCGGGTCAGCGAAGGAGAATCCTATGGATGCATCTATAATGCGCTGGAACGCAAATACGGCGATGTAGATTATGACAGTGGTCTGTACAGGTCTTTGAATACAGTTGCTCTGGCTATTCAGAACGAAGTTATTACCCCGCAGATCCATTTGGAATACTTAAAGAAATTCGGTTTCTGGCAGCCGGTAGATACAGACGGCGTAGAAGAAGCAACGGGCACATTGAACTTTAATACCCCAGCTGATAAAGCATCTTTGTCTTATGGACAGGGATCCTCGGTCACCACTCTGCAGCTGTTGCAGGCATACAGTGCCGTCTTTGGCAATGGCAGCATGGTCAAGCCCCACTTTGTTGAATCGGTCAGAGATGCTTACGATGCCAGTAAGGTCGTATATCAGTCGGAAACAGAAGTGACGGGAAATCCAATTACGGCGGATACAGCCAAGCAGCTGCAGACGATCATGTATCAGACAGTGAATAATCCTGCCGGTACTGCGTATTATTATCAGATCCCGGAATGTGAGATGATCGGCAAGACTGGAACGACAGAAGTGGCTTCTGGCAATGCGTATACAAGTGTCGTCATACATTCCATCATGTTTGCTATGCCGGCAGACAATCCACAGGTCATTGTGTACTATGCCTTCAATGCACCGTTCAACAGCAATATCGGCTATATTACAGACGCTGAAAAAGCATTGCTGAGAAAAGTTGCTATCACATATGGGTTTACCAAGAACAGTTCTTCTCAGTCGAGCACACAGACGGCAGATACGCAGACAGATATTGAAACATATGATATGCCTTCGCTCCTCAATCACAGCGTTGATTATGCTAAGCAGAAATTGACAGCGTGCAGCGCAGATGTGATCACTTTAGGCAATGGCAGCAGTGTTATTGATCAATATCCAAATGAGACCGGAACCGTGAGCACGGGGCAGAGAGTGTTCCTGCTGACCGATACATCCAGTTTTACAATGCCGGATCTGACCGGATGGACACGAAAAGATGTTGCAGCTTTATGGTCAGTCAGCGGTTTTGAATTTCAGCTGACTGGAGAAGGAAAAGTTGTATCGCAGTCGATCCCAGCTGGAACAACGGTTGCCAAAGGAACGAAAATTGAGGTTGTGTTTGGCTGATCCTTCAGTTTATAATAGCCGAGCACGCAGAGGGGGAGTACACCAATGTCAGTAAAAATGATTCTTGGATTTCTGATCAGTGCAGCAATTGTACTGATTTCCATGCCTTATCTGATCAAGTATCTGAAAAAGCTTAGTTTTAAGCAGACGGTCAGTGAATATGCCTTGGAAGATGATAAGAAAAAAGCCGGTACGCCGATCATGGGCGGCATACTGTTCATTATTGTTCCTATCCTTGTCGCAATCATTGCTTCACCGGAATCGCTCCATGATATTGACACTTGGATCGTGATCCTGGCTTTTGCGGGATATGGACTGATCGGTTTTATTGATGATTATCTGATTGCGATCAAAAAGAACAATGACGGCCTAAAGCCTTGGCAGAAACTTTTGCTGCAGGTCATCCTGGCTGCTGTATTCTTCCTGATCTATCGCGGTCATGCTCAGCTTGAAATCACGCTTCCATTTATGGAGTCACCCGTCAATCTTGGCTGGGGATATTTCATTCTTGTCTTATTCATGTTCGCTGGCTCTTCAAATGCTGTGAATTTGACCGATGGCATGGATGGCTTATCATCCGGTGTCGTGATTTTGGCATTGATTCCTTATATGATCATCTGTCTGCTGCAGCAACGAGCTGGTCTGGCGGTCTTTGCCGCAAGTCTGCTTGGCGCACTTCTTGGCTATCTTTACTATAATAAAAAACCGGCAAAGATCTTTATGGGCGATACAGGTTCGCTGGCTTTAGGCGGTGTATTGGCGGCATTGGCTATGATCACCAAAACGGAACTGCTGCTTATCGTTATTGCGGCGGTGCCGGTCATAGAGACCGTATGTGTAATTATTCAGCAGGTCGCTGTGCGTACGGGCCATAAGAAAGTATTTATCTATACGCCGATCCATTATGCTTTTCGCATCAAAGGCATGCCAGAAAAAAACATCGTCAGAATGTTCTGGCTGGTAGAAGCTGTCTTTGCCTGCATTGGTATTTTGCTTTACTTATTCTGATGAGAGCCTTTCAAGGGCTCTTTTGTTTTTTTTTGAATATGTGAATATTTAACTCCATGGACAAGAAAAGTGACCGAAAGAAGACATTCTTTGGTATAATCATTACTTGTGAAGGGGGAACTATGTCTTTATCAAGTTTCGATACAAATAATCCGCAGGTGCAGATGATCATGATCCTGAAACTGCAGAAACTTAAAAGCGAAGAGCTTCCTACTTTATGCTATGAAAATTTGGCGAATTTTCTGGATCAGAGCTTATGGATCAATCACCAGCCTTCATCGCTTCATGAAGCAGCCAACGACATTCTTCATGTTACGACAGGTGACATTGTTCAGTTTATGGAAGTTAAAGCAGTGAAAGACGGTGCCAAAGCGAAACTGGAAGACTTCTCAGATATGTTAGGAGGAAATGAGCAGTATGACCAACAATAAGAAAATCAAAAAGGGGAAATTGGCTTGGCTGGGAGTAATCGTTGCGGCAATTGCAGTGGTGATTGCTGCGACATACAGTTCTATTGCAAGTCACCTGAATCTTGGCCTTGATCTGAAGGGTGGCTTTGAGATCCTTTATCAGGTCGAACCGCTGAATGAAGGCGGCACTGTTGATATGACAGCGGTCGTTAACAGTATTTCAAAACGAATCAATGTACTTGGTGTATCTGAACCAAGCATTTCAGTCGAAGGTTCGGATCGTATCCGGGTGCAGCTGGCCGGTGTCGCTGATCAGGATGCTGCTCGTGAAATGATCGGTACAACAGCAAATCTTACTTTCCGCGATGTGGATGACAATGAGCTTGCCGATTCCAGCATTCTGAGCGAAGGCGGTGCTTCTCTTGGCTATGATTCCAATGGCCTGCCTGTTGTTTCTCTGAAGATTGCGGATCAGACAAAGTTTGCATCAATCACTTCAACGATCGCAGCTAAAACAAGTGGTGAAAATATCATGGTTATCTGGCTGGATTATCAGGATGGCGATTCTTATAAGACAGAAGCGGCGAAAGCAGCCAATGGCGGTACAGCAAATTACATTTCGGCAGCTACAGTCAGCTCTTCCATTTCCGG
>JAAYWN010000039.1 GCA_012516665.1 Erysipelotrichaceae bacterium | reverse complement strand
GCAAAACTCAGTATAAGGAATTCATGTCCATTTTTATACCCTAAATGCTTATTACATCAGCATATACGCTGATTTATATACCCACACTTATTGATGAAGAGCCTAAAAAAAAGAGGATTTTCCTCTTTTCAATGCTTACTGCAGACCTTTGAGCTTCTCATTCAGTCCCGCATTCTCTGCTTCTTTTTTGGTGATCAATTCAATTGTCTCTGCTTCATCAGGGAAGTCCTTGGCATTGACTTTGACATCATAATATCCTCTGCCCAATTTCTCATAGGCATTGGCAATATCTTTCATATTATGGCCTATCTCACTGCGGATGGCTGCTTTCTGCCTTTCCAGGTCGATCTTATCCGATGCTTTCTTCCCGTACTCCTGTGCTGTCTTCACGGCCTTGTCAAAGAAATCATTTACCTGTTTTGTGAAATCTTCTTGTGTTTCCTTGTTCTCCTGATTGTTGTTGTTTTCGTTATTCTCCGACATGATCTTCATCCTTTCCGGATCTTCTTAAGAGATCCATGATCATTGCAACAATTTCTTCTTCGGAAGCTTTTCCTTCGTCTACCAAAGCAGTGATGCCAGCGATCAGTATTTCTGCAAAATATGCAGGTTTGGCGACCGACAGCTTTTTTGAACGATTTCCTTCTTCGATCATTTTTGCCAGGCCCTGAACAGACACCTGTTCTGCTTCCATCCTGCTCTTATTGATCAAAGTGCTGAGATCCGCTTTGCCGTTCCCCAGCAGACGATCCTTCATCGTATGGAAGGAATGGACACAGTTCTCTACGAAATGCTCTAAACGCTCTTCATAGAGCGGCTGATTCATTTCCTGGCTCATCATCTCATTGAAGACGGCATTGTACTTTTCTGAAATGGCATCGATGATATCATCTTTGGAGCTGAAATAGTAATAGAACAGACCTTTGGCAACATCCATTTCTTTAACAATAGAGTTAACGGTCGTATCCACTATGCCGTTCTCTTTAAACAGCTTCTCTGCTACATCGATAAATTCATCTTTTCTTTCTTCACTGTCTTTCTGTTCTGGCATATCTGTCCTCCTTTATTTATAATATAGCACTGACTGACCACCAGTCAATATAGAATGAAAGATTCTATGCAATGTGTTAAAATAAAACAGCTATGAAATTAATCTGTCCGATATGCCAGGAACCTCTGGAAAAAATCAATACAAGTGCTGTCTGCGTTCATCATCATACCTTTGATTATGCGAAACAGGGATATCTGAATCTGCTGATCACGCAGTCAAAGGATCATGGCGACAATCCTGAGATGGTGAAAGCACGTACAGACTTTTTAAATACCGGTGCCTATCGGTTCCTGCGCGATGCCTTGGCGCAGTCCATCAATGAAGAAAATGCTCAGGTATTGGTGGATTTGGGATGCGGAGAAGGCTATTACACTTCTGCCCTGCCCTGTGCTGAAAAATACGGCTTTGACCTTTCAAAAGATGCCCTGAAGCACGCATCCAAAAATGATCCCGCTTCGCAATATACCGTTGCTTCCATCTTTCATCTGCCGCTGCAGAATGAATGCTGCGATGCAGCTGTCACCTGTTTTGCCCCAGCCGCCTGTGAAGAGATTGCAAGGATCTTAAAGCCGCATGGCTGCTTTCTGTTTGTTACTCCTGGTCCGCGTCATCTGTTTGAAATGAAGAGCGTGCTCTACGATACGCCATATGAAAATGAAATGGAAGATCTGGCAATTGATCTGCAATTGGAAAAAGATATCATGATCGAACAGAAGTTCCTATGTTCACAGGATGGACTGATGAATCTATTTCTAATGACACCTTATGCCTATCGGACTTCGATTGCCGGCAGAGATAAGCTTGCCAAAGCTGGCAGCCTGGAATTGACGGCACAGTTCCGCATCCGTACCTATCGAAAATGATCAAGCAAAAAGAAGTTCAGACATTTGCCTGAGCTTCTTCTTTTCTCTGTTCTTCTTTTGCTTTATTTGCCTTGATGACTTTCATGCGTGAGAATTCTTCACGCTCTTTTTCATCCAGGGAATCAGAAATCTCTCGGATCTCTGACTGATATCTTGGAATCACAATATTTTTCAGAGCATTCGCTCTTTTCTGGGTCTTTGAGATACTGTTGGCAAGACGATAGACGCTGTTGTCTACTTCGGCCAATACCATCGTGATCTGTTTGACCTTCTGGAACTGCAGATATGCTTCATCAATATGAGAGTTTGTTTCATCCAGACCATAAGGGACCGTCATATCTTTCTTCGGCTCATAGATCACCTGCGGCACTTCCACGCCCATGACAGAGCGATATGTCAGCTGGATTCCCGTCTCAACAGGGACCTGCTCCGCAATTCTCTCGATGACGCCCGAATAGATATTGGCTCTCTGCAAAAGATAATAGCCGTTATCATATGCCTCCTGGATCTCTCCTCTCAGCATCTTGACTTTATCTACCAGTTCCATCATTTCCTTGATCAGAATGTTTCTCTTTCGATCCATCAGATCATAGCCGTTCTTTGCCAAGGCAAGGCTTTTCTTCATTGCAATGAGGTTGCCTTTGGTCGCGGCGACATTGCTTGCCATTATGCTTCTCCTTCACCGGATAAAACAAGCTGGATGGTTCTTTCGGCATGTTCAGGATCATAGTTCTGTTTGATCAGTTCTGGATCCAGACGATCCAAAGCAGCTTCCGGAAGAGTGCTCAGAAGAGCCCAGCCAAGATTCAGCGTTTCCTGCATAGAACGGTTGGCATTGTTGCCCTGACCAATAAAGTACTGCTCGAACTTGCGCCCGAATTCCATATACTTCTTGTCAATATCAGACAGCTCATCTTCACCGATAACAGAAGCCAAAGATCTGGCATCTTGTACCTTTGCATAAGAAGCGAAAAGCTGATTGGATACATCTTGGTGATCTTTTCTTGTATAGCCTTCTCCGATGCCGTCCTTCATCAGACGCGACAGAGAAGCCAATACACCGATCGGTGGATTGATGCCGTTCATAAACAGATCACGGTCCAGTACGATCTGGCCTTCTGTAATATAACCAGTCAGATCCGGCACCGGATGGGTAATATCATCGTTCGGCATGGTCAGGATAGGAATCTGTGTAACAGAACCTTTTCCGCCTTTTATGATGCCTGCTCTTTCATACAAAGAAGCCAAGTCAGAATACAGGTATCCCGGATATCCTTTTCGAGAAGGGATCTCTCCCTTGGAAGAAGAAAATTCACGGACAGCTTCGCAATAGGAAGTCATATCAGTCAGAATGACCAAGACATTCATGCCCTGTTCATACGCTAAATATTCAGCAGCCGTCAATGCACAGCGCGGTGTCAGGATCCTTTCAATGATCGGATCATCCGACAGATTGACAAACATACATACATTATCCATGACACCTGTTTCTTCAAATGATCTGCGGAACATATCCGCGACATCATTCTTCACGCCCATAGCACCGAAGACAATGCAGAAATTCGAAGCATCCTTTCCTGTCAGTTTAGCCTGACGGACAATCTGAATGGCGAGCTGATCATGCGGCAGACCAGAGCCGGAAAAGATTGGCAGCTTCTGTCCGCGGATCAGTGTATTCAAGCCATCGATCGATGAAATGCCTGTCTGAATATAATTTCTAGGATACTGACGGGAGACCGGATTCAGCGGTTTTCCGTTTACATCTTCAAATTTGTCCGCATAGATCTCGCCCAAGCCATCGATCGGACTGCCGATGCCATTGAAAGTACGTCCCAAGATCTCATGCGAAAGGCCTAAGGTCATGGGATGACCTAAAAGCTTTGTCTTTGTGTTGGTCTTAGAAAGGCCGTCTGTTCCCTGGAATACCTGGATGACAGCTTTCTCACCTTCGATCTCAACGACTCTGCCGACACGAGATGTCCCGTTGGTGAGCTCAATCTCGACCATTTCTTCATTTGAAACATTTTTTACATGATCCAAGGCTACCAGAGAACCCTGAATTTCATTCAGTCCTAATAACTGTACGCTCATAGAGTCCTCCTTTCTTAAAGGATATGATCCAGTGCAGTATCGATCTTATCGTTATATGAATCTAATAATGCAATATTGTTATTCGGCACATCATACTTCATCTTGACTACCGTCTCAAAGATGCCTGTCTTAACGATCAGCGACACCGGTATCTTCTTGGCGACTTTCTGCTGGCAGGCACGATGCAGATAGGAGATGACTTTCAGCATCTTGTACTGTTTCTCCAAAGGAACAGATTGATCATCCGCATGGAAAGCATTCTGCTGCAGATAGCCGACTCTGACAACTCTTGCAATCTCCAAAGTAAGCTTCTGATCTTCTGGCAGAACATCCGATCCAATCAGCTTGACAACTTCCATCAGAGAAGCTTCATCATGCAGGATCTGCTGCATTTCTGAACGCAGCTCCATGAAATCATGTGCAACATTGGCAGAGAACCACTTGCTCAGATCCCCAACATATTCTGATGAAGACTGCGTCCAGTTCACGGCTGGATAATGTCTTGCATACGCAAGCGTTTTATCCAAAGCCCAGAAACAGCGGACAAACCGCCGTGTATTCTGCGTGACTGGCTCAGAGAAGTCACCGCCCTGCGGTGAGACAGCACCGATCAGGGTAACAGATCCCTGCCGGCCGCTGAATGTATCCACAAAACCGGCTCTTTCATAGAACTGTGCAATACGGCTTGGAAGATAGGCTGGGAAACCTTCTTCGGCTGGCATTTCTTCCAAACGTCCGGAGATCTCACGCAGTGCTTCTGCCCAGCGCGATGTTGAATCAGCCATCAGCGAAACATGATATCCCATATCGCGGTAATATTCCGCAATCGTCACACCTGTATATATTGATGCTTCACGGGCAGCTACTGGCATATTGGATGTATTGGCAATCAATACCGTACGATCCAGCAGAGATTTTCCTGTCTTTGGATCGACCAGTTCGCCGAACTCTTCCAGCACCTGAGTCATCTCGTTGCCGCGCTCGCCGCAGCCAACATAAATAATAATATCTGCATCGCAGAACTTCGCGATACTGTGCTGCAGCATTGTCTTGCCTGCACCAAAACCGCCAGGAATAGCAGAGGAGCCGCCCTTGGCAATAGGGAACATTGTATCAATGACACGCTGTCCTGTGATCAGCGGGATCGACAGCGGTTCACGGCGGACCATTGGACGCGGTACACGCACCGGCCACTGCTGTTTCAGTGTAATTTCTGTTTCTTTATCTGTATCCTCATCTTTGACAACAGCTAATACATCATTGACCGTATAAGCTCCGTCTTTGACGGCCTTGACGACCGTCCCATGTACACCGACGGGGATCATGCTCCGATGTTCTATAGAAGAAGTCTCTTGGCACGTCGCAAAGATCTCGCCCTGATGGACGATATCGCCTTCTTTGATCTTCATTGCGACATTCCATTTCTTCTCTTCATCCAGCGAAGGAATAGATTTGCCTTCAGCAATGAAAGCACCCTGTTCTTCTTCGATCTTTTCCAAAGGCCTTTCAATGCCGTCGTAAATATTTCTCAGCATGCCAGGACCCAATGTTGCATTTAAAAGAGATCCTGTGCCCTGCACCGGTTCATTCGGTCTCAAGCCTGTCGTTGACTCATAGACCTGGATCGTTGTACGGTCATCCTGAATACGGATGACTTCACCAAGCAGTTTCTTTTCACCGACGTAGACCATTTCCCGCATTGAAAAAGTCTTTGTATTCCGTACGGAAACGACCGGACCGTTAATTGAATAAATAACATCGCTCATTCGGCATTTCCTTCTTTCAATTTAAATCCAGAATGATTGCGGAACCAGGCAAACTGTTCCTTTCTCTTTTCATCCAGTGCGCAGCTGTACTCCATGCCTGCTTTTTCATCAACATAGCGAAATCCGCCGATTGAAAAATACACAGAATGAACTTCATTCTTCAATCCTTTTTCCTGCAGGATCTTTTTCATAAGATCTGCATCATTTTCACGGACTTCGAAATATCCATCTGCCGATACCTGCAGATCATCCAGATGCTTTTTCATGTAATTTGCATACTCCGGTGTCTTCACAAAAGCACGCAGTTCAGTCTTCACTTCATGCATCAGGTCTTCCATCAGAGAAGTACGCATTTCCAAGAGCTTTTTCTTTGTATCCATCTTTGCCCGCGATGCCTCCGTTGCCGCATACAGGCGCAGATCATTGAGCTCGCTCTCCAGATATGTATCTGTTTCTTTCTTCAGTCCTTCTTTATAAAAGCTGATCTGATCATCCATCAAAGAGTCTGTTTCTTCATTGACTCTCTTGGTGACGATCTCCGAATGCGAACGGACATCCTGATCAATCGCTTTCAGCAATTCATCTTCGTAGTTTTCCACGCAACCACCTCTCTTTACAGCTTGATGCCAATTGCCTCACTGATATAGGCATCAATTGTCTCACCGATCTTAGCCGAACCATGGCGGTCAGAGATCTCAACGATCAAAGGCTTGGCCAGATTCAGCTTATAATTCGAAACAACATCTCCGACCAGATTCATCGTCTTTGTCGTCATCAGCACAATCGCAATATCAGGGTCCTGAATGAGCTCATCCAGACGCTTCAGGATTCCCTCACGATCGTGAATGACCTCTCCTTCGATACCGGCAAGGCGCATGCCTGTCATTGTATCTACATTGTCACTGATGCAGTACGATTTCATAGCTTAGAGATTGTTCAGGATCAGGATGGAGATCAGCAGACCGTAAATAGCAATACCTTCGCCTAAGGCAACGAAGATCAAAGCACGGCCGAAGTTGTCTGGATTTTCCGAAACAGCGCCCAGAGCAGCTGGTGTTGCTTTCGCAACAGCTAAGCCTGCACCGAGAGAAGAGCAGCTGACAGCGATCGCTGCAGCGATAAAACCTAAGCCCTTGGAAGTATCGGCAGCAGCCGCTGTATCAGCAGCTAAAGCGGTGAACTGATGAGCTTGGAAAATGACCATGACCGCAAAGACACCGGTAAAAATACAGATCTGTGCAATGACCTTATGCTTTGCATTCTTGGCATTCAATCTGCCGCTGAAGATCAGAGCCAATGGACCTACGATCAGAAGCACTGCTACGACTGGCAATAAAATTTCTGTTAAACTTAACATATTTTTCTCCTTCGGATATTATCCTTTATTTTATTCTGCTGATTCAGCAGTTAATGCTGTGAACTTTGTGCCGCCCGCATCATAGTAGCGGGAGAACATTTCATAATACTCCAGACGCAGTGTCTGAATACCAACGATCAAGCCTTCCAATCCCATGACAAACAGATTGCCAAGGACCAAGACGACCGGTCCAGCTCCGCCCGTCATTTTGACCAATGTCATGACGACCAGCATCATGCCTGCATGCGATAGGACGAAGCCGCCGACACGAAGATAGGACATGGAGTTCGTTATGAAGGTCAATAGGACATCAAGAAGTTCAAAGATCGACATCGTGATATAGCCGCCCCAGCCTTCTCTAGGTTTGATGGGACGATGTTCTGCAGCTGCACTGAGCGGTTCTTTCATCAAGAAGCAGAACAGCGGCAGTCCAATGCATACGATATAGAAGATGGGATTCAGCAGTGAGACACCGAACAGCATCTGACTGATCACCGCAGCTAAGATCCCGCCATAGAAAACAAATCCCGCAATGCCATTCTGAGAGAAGACTGCTTCGCCGATCTCATGATGGCGGAAGCGATTCCAGATATTGATGCACTGTGTCGTTAAGATCAGTACGGCACCGATGGCAATCGCACCAATCAGCAGCACCATGGTACTTGAAGTTGCCATAACATCGAACAGCTTTTCACGGACACCGAACAGCGACTGATGGATCGGATTCAGCAGATCCTCATAGCCGAACACGGAACCGAACAGAAAGCCGAAGATAGAAGACGTAATGCCGACACGGCCGATAATGCCGAACAGCTTGCCTTTCTTTTCGAATAGGAAGCCGATCAATGCAAGTACGATGCCCTGCCCCAGATCGCCGAACATGATACCGAACAGCAGACAGTAGGTCACAGCCATGAACCCGGTCGGATCAAAATCATTGTATGCCGGCATGCCGTACATGCCCAAGAACAGTTCAAACGGTCTGACGAACCAATTGTTCTTCAGTTCTGTCGGACAAGTCAGCGCAGGTTCGGCTGATGGTTCCTGAACATCAAATGACACCTGAGCCGCAAACTTCTTTTCATATGTCTCAACGTCATCTGCCTTGACAAAGCCATTCAATGTATACTGATCATTCAATATCGCAATATACGGATACAGATTATGTATCTCATTCTGATTGGATACATAGGTATACACATCATCGATCTTTTCTCCATAGCTTTCCAGCAGCTGATGGATATCCACACTTGGGATCTCCATTGGTTCAAAGAACAGATCCTTGAATATCTTATGGACCTTATCTGCATAGGAGTCAGAGCTGACGATCACCATCCATATATACTGCGGTGTTTCATGGAGCTTATGATGAACAAAGATCTCTTCCCGGTACATCGCCAATTTCTTAAAGCTTTCCCGCGGAAGACGTCCGAATTCAAAGTTCAGATACTGACATTCATGGATCTTCTTAAAATCCAATTCGCTCAAAGCAGCCAGCGCTGCTTCATCATCCGGTGTCAGTACGACCTGATCTGCATCGCTGGTGACGCCAAACTTATCATTCAGCTCCTTCAGAAAATTCTCTGTTTCTTCCTGCGAATACACGTGGTCTGCATGTTCCTTCTTTTTAATATCATAGTTGACGCCATGGGCGAAATTCTTCAGGGTCTGTTCATACCCTGCCCAAGGATTCTCTTCATTGATGAGCTTTCCCTGATTTTCTTCATTAACAATTGCAGAACCTTGTTCTGCGTGCAGCATATCGGAATGGATCCCGGCATAGATCATATCATCCAGGTGTTCCTGATCCGTAGATGCACTGACAAATTTCATTTTAACAATTGCCATCTGCCAGCTCCTTTCTAATAGACAAGCAATGACTTAATGCGATCGGGGCTGATATGATACCTGACACCCTCAATAATGTTGATCACGTTATCGATCTCCATTTCACTGAGCATCAGATAGCTCAGCAGCACTAAGCTTGGTTCCGTATAATATTCCATAAAGTGGTGATTCATCCGAAAGCGGATCACCTGCGTGTAATGCTCAATAGAGGTGAAGCGTATATTCGAAATGTAGCGTGCATACTTCTTCTGCAGCTCTTCAATGACTTGGTCTGCCGAGCAGTCATCGATCAAATGATCGATCTCACGTGCACTGAACACAGCATAGCGCGGCGTCATCAGTTTTCTGATATCTTCCGGGCGTCCGCTGAAATACTTTTTCAATCGATAGATGATAGAGATATTGTCCAATTCTACCCTTGTCAAAGTATCTTTCTTCATTTCTTCTGCCGCACTGCCGGCAGAGATATGAGATATCAGTTCCAGTATTACATCGTAGTAGCTGACCCGCAGAGCATGTTCCAGCCCAATATAGTCGACTTCTTTAAAATCTGTGTTCTGATACCGCCGAATGATTGCTTCATACCTTGTACCTTTCAGCAGATCCAGCAGATCATGGAAATCATTGACTTCCGACAGTTTCTGAATCGGAAATGACAGATATTTTTCAATATATATCGGCATGCGCTGAATCATATTGACCCGGCTCTCCTCATCATCTTCCGTGAAAGCACGGATGCACATCAGGATCAGCTGTTCCTCCGCATTCATGACCGCTGCATAGATAAATCCAGCTTGGTCATCATCGGTATACAGCAGCAGTTTCTTGAGCCTGGTAAAGACATCCATTTTCAGCAGGTTCTCCAGTGCTTCCCGATGAACTGCTTTCTCATTGATGCCCGTCAATGTTTCTGAAAAATACGTATCATGTTTCAATGTATATGCAAGCTCTCCAACAGACTTTTTCTGCAGAAGCTTCATATAGTCTTCTTCGCTCAGGCGGCTGCCGAACATCGCTCTTGCCTTTGCGGCAATTGCTCCATCGCTCATACTTCAGCCTCCTTATTCACCATGGATGATCCGATCCAGGATTTCCTTCTTCCAAGCATCCTTGTTCTTATCATAAGACGCCTGAAGATCACTTAAGGATTCCTCATAGTACTTCTGATTTACAGCAGCATCATCCGCAATTTTCTGGTCCAGTTCCTTTTTTGTACTGGCCACCTGCGCATTGACTGCATTCCAAGAATCCTGTGAGATCTGCTTTTTCTGATCTTCAATCTTTTTCTTCAGATCTGTTCGTTTCTGATACTGGGCCTGCACTTCTGCACGTGTTTTCTCATCAGTCTCGATCAGTCTCTTGATTGCGTCGATTTCCATATCGCATCTCTTCCTTCCCAAAAATGACTCATGTATTATATATCTCTTTTTGTTAAAATGTTAAAAATCTGCACAAACCTAAAAGCCCGTGTTCCGAATGCCTATTCTGAAACCATTTTATCGTATTTTTCAGCTGTTTTCGCAGCTTCTAAAGAAGCCGCATTATCTGCGGATCACACCTTCTTCTTCAGCTGCTCGGCCAACTGCATGTGCAACGGTCGGAACAACCCGATCATCAAATGGCGAAGCAATAATATAGTCCGTCCGCAGATCCTTTTCTTCTATTAATGAAGCAATGCCCTCAGATGCAGCAATCTTCATGCCTTCTGTGATCTTCGTTGCCTTGGCATCCAGTGCCCCGCGGAACAGACCAGGGAAGGCAAGAAGGTTATTGACCTGGTTCGGATAATCTGACCGCCCCGTACCGATAATATAGGCTCCTGCTTCTTTGATATCTTCATAGGAGATCTCCGGCTCCGGATTTGCCATGGCAAAGACAATCCTGCCTTTCTTCATTGAACGCACCATATCTTTGGTAACAATGTGCGGTGCCGATACCCCGATAAAGATATCTGCATCCACCATTCCTTCAGCCAGATTGGCATACTTCTGATGATCCAGATTGACATACTGAAGAAGTTCTTTCTTCAGGCTGTCATACGTATCTGCTTTGTCAGGATCAACACAGCCATCAATATCAAAAGCATAGATCCTGTGAAAACCGTAGGCATACAGCATCCGAATGATAGAAGAACCGGCTGCACCGCATCCTGAGATGACAACTTTCTGGGATGCAGGGTCTGTCTTTTTCAATTTCATGCAGTTGATCAAAGCTGCCAATACAACAATAGCCGTACCGTGCTGATCATCATGAAAGACAGGAATCGAGCATTCCTTGATCAGGCGCCGTTCAATTTCAACACAGCGCGGTGCACTGATATCCTCTAAATTGATTGCCCCAAAACCAGGTGCGATTGCTTTGCATATTTTAACGATCTCGTCAGGATCTTTTGTGTCCAAGCAGATCGGCCATGCATCAAGACCGGCAAATCTCTTCATCAGCAAAGCCTTGCCTTCCATGACTGGCAATCCTGCCGCCGGCCCGATATCACCAAGTCCCAATACAGCCGTTCCGTCCGTTACGACAGCAACCGCATTTCCGCGGCCCGTATAGCGATAGGAATTCTCCGGATCTTTCTGTATCTCCAGGCATGGCTGAGCCACACCTGGGGTATAGGCAATGCTCAGATCTGCCGCATTATCACATGGAACTTTCGGTTCAACTTTCAGTTTGCCCTTGAACTTTTCATGCAATTTCAGTGATTCTTCATAGTAGTTCATCTTTCTCTCTCCTTATATTCTTCATCAGAAATACATTGAATTCCATGTTCCAAGCACATCTGTGCAAAAACTCCATTTCCTTTGATCTTTGTATGCGTAAATGATCCGTCATAGATCTCTTGGCATCCGCAGGAAGGACTGTATGCTTTTAGGATTGCTGCTGTACATCCAGCCCCTTCTGCTTTCTGCAGTGCAAGCAGAGCACCTCTGCGATACTCCTCGCTTACATCTTTTCCTTCTGTATTGATCACCCGTCCATGCTGGATCTCAGCGCATGGTCTGGGTGTTGCCAATCCGCCAAGCACTTCGGGACAGACAGCAATGCATTTTCCTTCTTCATACATCTTTATGATCTCCGCATTGCCATTGTCACCGCCGCTGTATTTGCAGGGAATCCCCGCCAAACATGCACTAATCAAGATCATAGACATCATTCCCCTGAGCATCGATGCCGACAAAGCACGGAAAATCCTTCACTGTGATCTTCGTTACTGCTTCAGCCAGCAATTCTTCAAAGGCAATCGGTTCTCTTTTAATAATACTGTGTGAAAGCAGTGCTCCAGCACCGCCGCATGCCACAAAATAGATCATATGATATCGGCGGATCGCCTGTTTCACTTCTTCGCTCCGTCTTCCCTTGCCGATCATGATCCGCATGCCATGATCTGCCAATTCAGGTACGTAAGGATCCATGCGTGAAGAAGTCGTCGGTCCTGCTGACCCGATCACCTGTCCTTTCTTTGCCGGTGTCGGTCCGACATAATAGATTGAACAATCCTGCAGATCAAAGGGCAGAGGTTCGCCCTTCTGCAGCATCTCATGAAGCTTTTTATGTGCTGCATCTCGGGCCGTATAGATCTCCCCATTCAATAAGACAGCATCCCCTGCTTTTAAACTCTTTCTGGTTTCTTCATCCAAGGGCAGAAATAATTGCTTCATGCTTGCCACCTTTCTGTTATTTATCTTCAAATACCAGTGTATATTTACTAAAGTCGTAGGAAGAAGCCAGCATACCTTTGATCAAAACTTGTGCATTTTCTTTTGCCTTATCTAAAAGACCATTAGAAATTGCTTTAGTATTTGCTTCATCCTTCATTTCACTTAAGCCTGTATTGGGTTCTGTCAAAGTAATATTTGTGAAAAGTCCTTGGGTCTCATCGAAAAGCTTAAACGAATCTGTATCCAGATCAGTATTTAGGATCTTAGCTTCCGGAAGTTTTACCGTAACCTTCAGATTCTTTTCATCCGGTACCACATCAATGGAAGCAAAATCATATCCAGCTTTTACGCTAATGTCATAAGAAAAAATATTCTTTGACTCTGTAAATGGAATCTGCCAGCCATAAAATTCCTGACTCTTATTCTGTGATTTCACAATTGTCACATCTGCTTCTTGTGTTGCCAATTCACCAATATCCTTAAATCCAATATCGGTCACTTTTTGATTGCCAGATAGGATTGACTTGATGCCAATGCCCGCGCCTGTGCAAACAATTGCAATAATGACAAGTAAAACAATCAGCTTCCCTGAAAATACAATCTTTGTGTTCTTTTGGTTTCCATTTTCTTTCTCCTTTATTAGTTATTCAATGCATGCAGACCAGTGTCTGCATGCATGACAGCACATGTTTACTGCTGCAGGCAATCCTGCAATATGTGTTGGTGCTTCTTCGATCTGCACTTTCAATGCGGTCGTATTGCCATGGAATCCCATCGGTCCAATATGCAGATCATTGATCTGTCTGAGCAGTTCTGCTTCTAAAGATGCATACCTTGGATCAGGATTGCTATCGCTCAGAGAACGCATCAAAGCGTGTTTCGATAATTCCGTCACTGAATCAAAGCTTCCGCCGATGCCTACCCCAATGATGAATGGCGGACAAGCATTCGGTCCCGCCTTCTTTACGGTATCCAGCACGAAATCAATGATTCCCTTTTCCCCATCTGCCGGAGTCAGCATCTTCACAGCGCTTTTATTCTCCGAGCCGAATCCTTTGGCCATCAATTGCAGAAAGACCTGATCTCCTTCAATGATCTCTGTATGAATGACTGCCGGTGTATTATTCTTCGTATTCTTTCTTTCGTACAGCGGATCATCCACAATAGATGCCCGCAGAGAATTGTCCAAATACCCTTCGCTGATGCCCTTCTGAATGGCTTCCTGCAGAGAACCGCCGGTGAAATGCACCTCCTGTCCGACCCTCAGCCAGACAATTGCCATCCCTGTATCCTGGCAGATCGGGATTCTATCGGCTGAAGCAATTTGGGCATTCTCCAGCAGCATCTGCATCGCTGCCTGGGAACGTTCTTTAGTTTCATTCTGTGCGCCCTGTTTCAAAGCAGCCAGAATATCCGGCTGATAGTCAACGGCAATCTTTCCGCAGGCTTCTTTTAAAGCATTCGCAATTCTTTCAACGTTTATCTCTTTCATAGCATCCTCATTATAATGAAAAAGAGAAGAATTTACGATCTTCTCCTGTATGATTATATGGTTCTACTTCTTTTGACCTGCAGCCTTTGCACGTTTCTTTGTGAGCTGTGCCGCATATTCTTCGATTTCGCGGAACTCCTCATCTTCTGAACGATAGGAACTTCCATTGAAGCATAATGTCCGGATCACCCGCTTCTCCCATTCCGGACGCCGGCGGTAGGACTCGATCATCTGCATTTCAGAGCTTGACGGCATATCATCCGTATGCACTGCTTTTTCTTCCGCAAGATCCAGCAGTGAAGCAAGCGAAATATGGAAATATTCTGCATATTTCTTCAGGCAGATAACATCCGGCAGAACATTGCCATTCTCATATCCTGAGATCGACTGCGGAGATATGCTCAGTTCCTGTGCTAATTCTTTCTGTGTCAGATCCTTATGCACCCGCAGCATCCTGACCTTTTCTGACAGGGCCTTTGTAGTATTGTCAATTTTCTTTTTCATCGTTCGCTTCCTTTTCTTTCTTATTATTCTACCAAAACAGGATTGCGGTTTCACCTATTCTTCAAAGAAAATTTTCAGGCATCCATAGAAACAGTTTAAACCAAACCATGGACATATAGAATAATGCTGTGCAATGGCAGCAGATAAAAAAGGTCTTCTGATGTCAATAAATATCAGAAGACCAAATACAATGCGGTTCAGACCATTCTTTTCATTGCAGATCAACGTACTTAGCAATGCAGCTTGGCACCGTGATCGTTGATCCCATCACAGATGTGTAGGAATACAATCCTGCACAAGTTCCGTAGAAATTCACAATGTCCTTTTCCAAGAACCTGCTTTCCCCAGCCGCATATTGATAAGAGACCATGACAACATCATCCCATATGCCATAATTGCCCTGGGTCACTTCAATGCGCATTGCTACAGATCCGCTGCTTCCTTCCACTACCTAGATCACTTTGCCGGAAAATCTGATATTTTCTCCTTTATGTGCATTGCCATTTCGCGCCAATTCCTCATAAGCGACATCTGCGCAGGAGTCCTTATAATTTTCTTTTTCATCTGCTTTCTTTTGAGCTTCTATAACAGGATCCTTTTCACTGCATTCAACTGTAAGGCTGCAGGTAAGATCTTTACTGCTGTATGGATCCGTATATTGGGTGGTCACCGCTGCGGAAGAGCTTCCCGCCAATACTGCCGGTTCACTTACCGTCCACCTATAAAGTGTCCTCTCTTCGCCATTCTGCTGTCTGCCAGTTACATGAATATCAGTATTTTTACTATCCAATACCGTACCGATCTTGGCTGCACCGGTATACTTTGCGGCAATAGATAATACTTTTTTGGCTTCTTCAGATGCAGCAAAGCTGATTGTTTTTACAGTAGGGATCTTAATTGTCGACATAACGTAATCGGCAACTTCAGAATAGTCTTTTTTACCCTTCGCCGGCCAAGAAAATACGCAGATGAAAATACTTTTATACAGAGGAACAATGACCGCTGTGCATCTGTAGTCTGTATCATCAGCTGCCATATTGAAATTCAATTGTTTTGAACTGATCGAATCAGCTGTGATATCTTTTCTTTTTACATTTTTACAGTTTGCCCCCGTTAAAAATGAGCACTGTCGAAAAGCCTGTAGGCCAGTAAGCAGTGCTCTTTTCTTCTGGCTCATTTTCACTCATACCCCCACTTTCTTGATGTCAACTCTTGACAGATTTCCTAAAATCGGGCTCGCTTCGTTCGCTTTTATAGGACTTGGGAGGTGAGTGATTTGCTTAAACATATATCCTCGATCTGGGAGTATCGCGACTTCCTCAGCTCGCAGGAAACTCATTTAGATTCTTCTCAATTCAAACGTCTGAATTCTTCTTTGTTTCGTTCTGCTCTTCATAAGCTCAGGAAGCTCGACCCTGGCCTCGTTTCTGATCTTCTCTGCTCTCTTTACTCTGCTCACGGTAGACCTGCTATTGATCCCGCTGTTCTGATCCGCTCTTTCGTCCTTATGCAGCACTTGAAATATACTTCCATCCACAGCTGGTGCGAGGCTCTCCACAGCGATACTCTGCTCCAGTACCTGATCGGTTCTTTCTTTCCGCCTACTGCCGCTTCTCATTACGACTTCATCATTCGTCTCACTGGTAAAGATCCTCATCTCAAAGATCTTTATCCCAAGGATCATTACAAGAAGCCTGATCCGAAGTCTGCTCCTAAGAAAGGCGAGAAGCTCATCAACTACTCTCATGTACAGACCTACTATCTTCTTGATAAATATAAAAATGGTGCAGATAGCGACCGTGACAGAACGATGTTTACTCTTCAGTCATTGTTCAATGCCTTGGTCGTCATTCCTTCGATAGACACAGGCTTTATTGACAGAGATAATGCCATCCTATCTGGAGACGGTTCTTCTCTGCACATTCATTCAAGCCCTTTTGGACACAAGGTCAAAAAGGATCTTGATGATTCTGAGCCTGCTTATCGTTTCTCTGCACCTGACGCTGATATTGGCTGGGATTCAGATCTGAACTGTTACTATCTTGGCTTTACCTTCTACAGTATTGCTTACCATAATCCTTTAAGAAATATCGACCTCCCCGTCTTTATCACTTTGGACAAGGCTTCTAAGCACGATGCTCTGACCTGTATGTCTGCCTCTGCTCAGTTCTTCGACATGTGCCCGGATCTTCATCCCGCTTACATGTGTCTTGATTCTGCCAGCGACAGTCTTCCCATCTACCAATACTTTCGTCAAATGAATGTTACCCCTGTCATCGATCATAATCAAAGAAATCTCACGCGCTCAGAGACCAAAGGCAATGAACATATTGACGGAGATGGTATTCCTGTCTGTGCCTGCGGTCTCAAAATGGTCCACTGCGGCTACGATGTTCAGCGCTGCCGCACTAAGTACAGATGTCCTCTGGTCCTTGGCAAGACAGATCACTGTGAGTATCAGGATACGTGCAGTACCTCCGACTATGGGAGAGTCATCTATGTCAACGACGGCGACAATGCAAGAAATGCCGGACCGCTTTCCTACAGATCAGATTCATGGAAAAAGATCTATAAGAACCGTACCAGCACAGAGCGTATCAACGATCGTGTGCTCAATGACTATCATCTTCATCAGATGCACATACGTGACTACTGTAAGAACGCTTTCTTCTCCATCTTCGCCGGCATCAATATTCATCTCGATGCATGGATCAAGAACGAAACTTGATTTATGCTTTTGAACAATGACAATATCGCTTGATAACAACAAACGAAATTTGATTTAAGCATTTGAACAATTGACTTTTCAAAGAACATTTCAGAGCTGTTTTTAATGCGCCCTGTTTTCTTTTTCTATATCCCCAGTCCTTTTGGCTGTTAGATATCTAACGAGTTTTCGACACTACTCATTTACTATATCAGTATAGTTTCATATGGTATAAACTGACAAAAAATGTTTTTCAATTATTACAATTACTCACGTATTTTGATCATAATCTAAAGTGCTTTGATTGCTTCTTGATTAATTCGAAACAAGTTGAATCACGTTTATCTCTAAATCCATGCTGAAATCATATAAAGCCCTTCATGTTAGGATTCAAACAGAAGGGTATCATTTTTTCGGCAAAGAATATTTTATATGCTTGCAATGCTTAATTCGGAACGAATATCATGGCCGCTTTCACGAAGAGTACTTAATGCAAGTCTCTTCAATGAGATCATATCTAAGTTGTTTCTTTGACTGTATACTTCGATCAGCATCGCCAGATTCAATCCTGCAATGACTTCTATATTTTCATTCTGCAGCAATGATGATGCCATATTGCATGGTGTTCCGCCATACAGATCTGCCAGGACTAAATAAGAAACCTTCGGATCATTGAGCACCTTTTCTATCTTTTCCTTGAAATCAAATGGGTCCTGTCCAAGTTCTAAGCAATAAGCTTCTGCATCATCCATTGGCCCAACAATCATTTCTGCTGATTTAATCAGTTCTCTAGCAAAAAAGCCATGCGACATTGCGACAATTTTTGTCTGATTCATTATCTCTCCTTAATATTTATGCAAACTGTCAGGATCATTCAAGCATTCCTGTATGATACTTTCATAGATCGTTCCCTGTGCATTTGGCAAAGCTTCCTGAAGATACTGTTTCGCATCCTCAGAAGATGACAGTTTTGCCATACGAAACAAAGTAACTGCCTTCTGCATACCTGTCTGAGCTTCGGCTGATGCCTGAAGCTTAGGAATCAATGTTTTGTCTTTTTCAGCATAAACACCATAGATCAAATGTGCATCTTCTTGAATGGCAAGGTTTTTGTCCTTCTTTTTGCCGGCATACAATCGATCGATCTCCATCAGTGCTTTTTTCGCTTCTTTATTGTTGCCCTTTTTGCACCAGTAGGATAACAGTGCTGGCTCCATTTCCATCTTTTCACCATAAGCAAGATTGGAAGAACGCAGCTGATCTGCAAGTTCTTTGACTTTTCTTTCATCATCAGAATAAATATAGCCATTCAGCTGAAAATGCTTGATCGTTGAATTGCTGAACAGCAGTTTTTGATGACGATTGCAGAGCAATTTCTGATATAGTTCAGGATCATTATTCACATATAAAACTGTATATAAAGAATCGAAAGATTTCTTTCTGAGCTTAAACAAATTAAGCAGACCAAGGATGATCAGAATTGTTATGATCACGATCCAAACAAAATATCCATTCATGTGCAGTACCTCCAAAGAAACAATAGAAGAGTCCCTAGATTCAAATCATGGAACTCTTCTTTATCTCATTACATGTAGAATCCAGTCAAATAGCCAAGTCCAGTCAAAGCAACAGCCAATACCAGTATTAAGCCCATGATCTTAAGCGGAGACCACTTTTTATGAGCATATAAATGGTATACCCACAAGGTCAGAAGCAGAGGCATGATCTTCGGGAAAATGCCATTCAGCATTTTATCTGCATTGAACAGTTCTGTCGCTGCAGTCTCTCCCTTTGTTGCATCATATACATCCTTTACAATCTTCAGCGGAATTGAGCAGGAAACATACGAAGCTGTCAATGCGCCTGTAACAATCAAGCCCAACACTGTCATTGCATCCGTTAAGGCATCCAATTTTCCAGATGCCATCATGGACTGCATCCCCTCCAGTCCAGACTTATAGCCAATCTGGAACATCTTCCAGCTCAGAATGCATGTTCCTATTGGATAAACGATCATATAGACCAATGCACCAAGCCACGAGATGCCGGATTGAGATATTGATAAGCAAATAGTCAGCAGGATCGGGATGATCGTTGCGACCCAAAGTGAATCGCCAATTGCGGATGTCGGTCCGATCAATGCGACCTTGATTGATTCAATGATATCAGGTGTGCAGTTCCCATTTGCATTGCTTTCTTCCAATCCGCATACAATGCCATTGCAGATACTTCCAACCTGTGCTTCTGTATTGAACAGACTGACATGTCTCTTTAATGCAGCTGCACGATCCTCTTTGGTATCATACAAATCTTCAATGACCGGCGCCATTGACTGAGCGAAAGCCATACCAAGCATGGATTCTGCCTGCTGTGAGCATCCATTCCAGAAGAACCAGTTCCAGAATGACTTTTTCAAGACAGCCGGTTTGATCTTTTTGATTTCAGAAACAGTCATCAGGCCTGCACCTCCTTATCTTTTGTCACAATATTGAAGTACACGACTGCAATAATCGTTGCAACAACAGCAACTGCCATTGTCGAAAGATTGAAATATGTGATCATAACAAATCCTGCAAGGAAGATCGTAATATACCATTTTTTCTTGAGCAGGAAACTGAGGATGATGCCCATTCCCAAAGCAGCCATCATACCGCCGAAGGTACTTAATGCAGTAGTTACCCATGCTGGGATCAAAGTAGCGAAATCTGCCTGTGTTGATGCAGCAGTCATGCCAGTCAATACAACTACAGCAGGAATAAATCTGCAGCAGAAGCCTATGATCTGTCCATATACAACGTTTGGAATATACATATGCTTCGTATCTCCTGCTTCAGCATATTTCTGTGCAATGCGGTTCAGCGGAAGATTCAGTGCATAGGATACATTCCACATCAGCTGACCGACCAGACCGCCGATACCAGCAAATACAGTAGCGAGTCCAATCAAGCCTGTTGCATCCATGCCATTGCCAAATACGATTGCGGCGGCCGTTCCAATATAAGTCGCATAGCTTAAATCCCATGCAACGGCACCGCCAGGAGTTACATTCCCCATATACATAATCTGAAGCGGAATGCCTACGATCATTGCTGTCGGTACATTGCCGAGGATCAATCCTACAACAAAGGAAGCAACCAAAGGTCTGCCTAAGGTATACCAGCCCAGCGTATTGCCGATTATCGAGCCAATGGAAGCAAGATAAATGAAGATGGCAATCAGAATGATTTGAATCATGTTCATAATTACTTTTCCCTCTTTCTATACCCTTATTTCAAGGTATCTGTAAAGGCGTGCCATCCCTTTTCCTGGGCATTCGGCAATTGCTGGAAGGAAACATCAAAGCCTTCTTCAGCAAGTGCATTGATCTCCTTGATATCCTCATCACTTAAGTAGAAGATACCTGTTGCGCCTGTCATCTGATGATTGGTGTCTGCCCGTTTTGCCATATTTCCAAGATAGATATGTTCACATCCCTTTAGCACTTCTTTCAGTTCCGTAAGTTTATGCGGAATTTTAACAATTACTAGTTTCACTTTCCCATTGTCGGCGGCCAGCAATTGCTTTGCTTCATCTGTATTTACAATATGTGCTTCATACTGCTTTGGGACTCCCATGGTCATGATCGACTTCAGCATCGGATTGGCTGCGCTGACATCATCAACACCAATGATCTCCTGAATCTTCAAGGTCGGTGCCCATGCTACGACCGTTTGACCATGCACCAATCGATCATCCACTCTTACATATACTTTCCCCATAGTTCTATTCCTCTGTTTCAATCGCCTTTCTGACAAAGCCATCTGCTTTGACAAGCACTGCTTTGGCCTCTTCACAGTCACAGTCTTTCCGTATCATGACAATCGCCGTTTTACATGAATACTCCGCATATTCTAATGTTTCCGCTGCCAATGTCCTTGGTACATTCGTGCTTTTCATAACAATCTGAATGGCACGTTCCTGCAGTTTATC
>JAAYWN010000038.1 GCA_012516665.1 Erysipelotrichaceae bacterium | reverse complement strand
GTATAAGAATCATATTCTATAGGAATTGCCTTTTGTGACAACTTCCCTTGATAACTTCTATGACAATATCGCTTGATAACGACACAGTGTGCTTTTTTCATGCCTCAATTCTTGTAAATTCAGGTAAAAAGAAGCATACTGAATAGAGTGATTCTGATCAAAAGATCATATATGAAATGGAGAGGTTTTTAATATGAGATTTGTTGACACAATTGAGAAAAAGGCCGATGGAAATGCATTGACCAAAGAAGAGATCCATGAAATGATTGACGGCTATGTCAAAGGAGATATTCCGGATTATCAGATGGCTAGCATGTGCATGGCAATCCTGCAGAAAGGGATGACACCGCAGGAGACTGCGGATCTGACCATGGCCATGATGCATTCCGGGGATGTTGTGGATCTTTCTGATCTGCCGGGCGTAAAACTGGATAAGCACAGTACAGGCGGGGTCGGGGATACAACAACTTTAGTTGTGGCTCCTTTAGTCGCAGCCTGCGGCGGTACCGTGGCGAAGATGAGCGGCAGAGGCTTAGGCCATACGGGCGGTACTTTGGATAAATTGGAATCGATCCCGGGGACTTCTATTGAGCAGTCAATGGATCGCTTTAAAGAGATCGTGAAAGAAAACGGCGTAGCTGTGATTGGCCAGACAGGCAATCTGGTGCCGGCAGATAAGAAGCTGTATGCCTTAAGAGATGTTACGGCTACGGTACGCTCGATCCCGCTGATTGCTTCCAGTATCATGTCAAAAAAATTAGCTTCCGGCGCAGATGCCATTGTGCTGGATGTCAAGACAGGCACGGGAGCGTTCATGCGGACGAAAGAAGAAGCTTTCACTTTGGCAAAACTGATGGTCAGCATTGGAACATTGGTCGGCCGAAAAGTCAGAGCACTTGTGACCGATATGAATCAGCCATTGGGCATGGCAGTAGGCAATGCTTTGGAAGTGCGAGAAGCAGTTGAATTATTGAGCGGGAAGATTGCAGAGACCGATCCGCTGTATGAAGTATGCATGCTGCTGGGCGAGAATATGATGATGCTTGCGGGACTTGCTGAAGATGAAGCAGAAGCGCAGAAGAAACTGAAACAGGCTATTGCTGATGGTTCTGGTTTAAAGAGACTGCAGAAGATGATTGCTCTGCAGGGGGGAGACAGCAGCTATCTTACGGTAGAGAATATGGAAAAGCTGGTCGCTGTCAAACAGCATATAGAAGTAAAGGCAGACAGCGATGGATATGTATCCAGCATGAATGCAGAAAAGATCGGTACGGCAGCACAATTGCTGGGAGCGGGCCGCGCAAAGAAAGAAGATACGATCGACCCGGCGGTAGGACTTGTCATGCGGGTCAGATGCGGCTATGCCGTTAAAAAGGGCAGCACTCTCTGCACGCTGTATGTCAATGATGATACGTATCTGAAGGATGCAGAAGAACTGCTGCATGCAGCTATTGAGATCACACCTGAAAAGGGCGAGATCAAGCCAATGATCTATGGAACAGTGACGGAAAAAGATATCTGATATTATTCTATTTTGAGTAATGATAACATTATGTTCTGCGTTCGTTGACTTCAGGCGGATCAGCAAATAGATTATAGGTGTATCAAAAAAAAGCAATCAGCAAACTTATCGAAAGATAAGGACGCAAAGCTATAGGGTCTGAAATGACAGCCAGCTGCGACAGTGAATGATCGGAGATCAATCCGTCTGCATGCATGACTGGTTGATCTCTTTTATGATTCTGAGACAGATATTCCTGACAAATAAATGAGCAAACTTATGCGGAAGCTAAGGACGCAAAGCTATAGGGCCTAAAGATGGCAGCCAGCTGCAGAGATATGAGATCTTGATCTTCTCTTTCTGCTTGGCTCGTCCATCAGGCAAAGGGGAGAAAGATGAAAACATTCACGAGAGCAATTGCTGCCGGGGCATGTGCAATGATGCTTGGCACAGTACTGCATGCAGGACCAGCAAGACATTCTCTGCCGCAGGCAGGGGAAGAACTTGTTCAGGTACAGGCTATTGGGCATACTTCTGATGGTTCGCAGGGCACATTGACGATTGGAAATTATCAGGCAAAACTGTATGAAGGAAGTTCTCAGAGCATCGTTGATGCGGCAGACAGCGCAGCATATATGCCTTGGGGCGACAAGGTCATGATCGCCGATCATGCTTCTCAGGGCTTCAGTATTATCCGGACATTGGGTGCCGGAGCTACGGGCACCATCCGTGATGATGCCGGTACGACCGTATTGACCATGGCCTCGTCCTATCAGGGGACCAATACAGGAAATGGCATTGATCTCTCAGATGGCAGATATGCTGAAAATGTCAATGATGGCTCCTTCATTCTATATACATGCAATGATGCGTCTGGTATCAGCGTGACCGTGACATATTGGAATGCATCAGAACAGGCAAAAGCTGTTTCTGGAAATATCAATATGTACCGTCTATACAATCCGTGCAGCGGCGAACACTTCTACACTGCTTCCGTATCGGAAAGAGACCATTTAGCCAATATCGGCTGGACCTATGAAGGCATTGGCTGGAAAGCACCCGCATCTTCCAATACGCCGGTATATCGTCTGTACAATCCCAACTCAGGCGATCATCATTACACAGTGAATGCTTCCGAAAGAGACAATCTTGTCTCCATCGGCTGGAACGATGAAGGCATTGGCTGGTATTCGGATGACAGTCACAGTGTTCCTCTGTATCGTCAATACAATCCGAATGTTTCAACGGGAACGCATAATTATACGACTTCAAAGAATGAGAATGATTGGCTTGTTACCTTGGGCTGGAAGGCAGAAGGCATTGGCTGGTATGGTGTAAACTAAAAAGATTGCCCATGCGGCAATCTTTTAATGTGAATTCTTCAGTATTGTCTGGATCTCTCTGGCTTCTCGTTCGCTCATCCATTCTATGCCGCCATCGGATCCTCTTTTTAATAAGATGGCTACGCCTCTAGCATAAGGGTCTCTGGAAACAAGTACAGACAGCAGATCATCATAGCGTTCCGAAGGAATCTCTGCTTCATTATATACAATACGGTATTCGCTTCCCAGCTCAGGGAAAGTAAACTCTGCCAGTTCACGTTTTCCGTTGTAAGGATCCTCCATCTGCTCACGGATCGCTTTGTTTGTTTCATAGAAGATCTCATCCCGCAGATATTCAGAAGTATGTTCAATATCAGGAACTGTTTTTGCCTCATCCTTAAAATAAGCCCGCAGTACAAGGTTGCCTTTCACAATCATCGGTGCATTGGAACCATAAAAAGCGATCGTATAGACGGTATCGTAGAAGTAATTGAAGGGGTAAAACAGTTTCTTTTCTGCCATGGTATGTTCCTCGACTGCTAATATATCTCGAAATACTTTTTTCCGCAAGCGTGCATGCTATAATTAGGTCCATATTCAGAAAGGAAGCGGTCATGGACATTGAAATTCTTTCATTGAGCAGCGGTGCGAAGCAGGCTAAAGGAACTGCTGTCATCATTGATGTCTTTCGTGCTTTTACGCTGGAAGCATATCTGTTTGCTCAAGGTGCAGAAACGATCTATGCCATCGGCAGTGAAGAAAAAGCGCGTACAATGAAGAAAGAGCATCCTGCCTATATTCTGATCGGGGAAAGGGCAGGGAAAAAGCTGCCTGGCTTTGACTATGGCAACAGTCCGTCGGCGGTCAGAACAAAAGATTTTTCGGGCAGAAGTTTTGTCCATACGACGACCAACGGTACTCAAGGCATCAAGAATGCAGTGCATGCAGACCGGATCCTGACAGGCTCCTTCGTCAATGCAAAAGCAACGGCATCTTATATTCGTTCTCTGCATCCAAAGGATGTGTCTTTGGTAGCAATGGGATGGGAAGATCGCTGTACAGAAGAAGACGAACTGTGTGCCCTCTATTTAAAGTCTCTGCTGGAAGAAAAGCCGCTGCGTGATCTGAAAGAGCAATTGAATGCTCTGCGCTACAGTGAAGGAAAGAAGTTCTTTGATCCAGCCCAGCAGGAAGCATTTCCGCAGGCAGATTTTGCCATGTGTACGGCGGCGGATCAGTTTGATTTTGCGATAGAAGCAGAAAAGAAAGATGATATGGCAGTCTGCTGCAAAAGGAGGGTGCATGCCTAAGAAGTTTTTTTTCTTTGACATTGATGGCACTTTGACGGATAAGTCTACTCATAAGATCGTTCCCAGCGCGGAAAAAGCATTGCAGCAGCTGAAGGATCATGGCCATTTTGCGGCCATTGCAACAGGCCGTGCACGGTATAAGGCCCTCTCATTTACCGATCCGATCAACATTCATGATCTGGTCTGCTATGGCGGCGGTTGTTTAGTGATCGATGGTCAAACAGTCTCTTTGAAGGCATTGGATCATGATAAAGCAGTTCGTCTGCTGGAGCATGCGGATGCGGATGGCTTAGGCTGGATGCTGATGCTGCATGATGCTGATGATGTCTATTTCAATCGTCCAAGGTTTTTGGAACAGGCAGGTCTGCGGACAGAACTGACGACTTATCATTATGATCATTCATTGGATTTTCATGCATTGCCGGATATTCTGAAGATCTATCTCTATCTGCCCAAAGGAAGTGAACGGCGTCATCCATGGATCCAAGAAATGGGCTTTCTCAGAATGAGCAGCAGCTATGTTGTTATTCAGTATGATCAGAAAAAAGAGGGAATTCTTGCGATGATGGATCATCTGAAGGCAGATCCGAAAGATGTTGTTGTCTTCGGCGATGATACGAATGATCTTGTGATGTTCGATCCAAGATGGTTCAGTATTGCCATGGGCAATGCCTGTGAAGAACTGAAAAAGAAAGCAGACTACGTGACCGACCGAAATGTAGAGGATGGGATCTGGAATGCATGCCGTCATTTTGGCTGGATCTAGCGATTTTTATTTACTTTGATACAGCGTTATGCTATGATTCTGCTTGCGCAGCTATATGCGCATCTCTGTTCCGCTGATAGTTTCAAGGGTTCATGAACAGGTGATGATCGATAGATGAAAAGGAGAAAGTAAAATGAATTTAAGTTTAGTAGATCAGATCACAAAAGATCAGCTCCGTACGGATATCCCAGCATTCAAGTCTGGTGATACAGTCAAGGTCAATGTTCGTATTCGTGAAGGTGAGAAGACACGTATTCAGGTCTTCGAGGGTGTTGTAGTTGATAAGAACAACGGCGGCATCGGTGAGTCATTCACAGTACGCAAGATGTCTTCCGGCATTGGTGTTCAGAGAACATTCCCAGTCAACAGCCCAATCATTGAGAAGATTGAAGTTATCCGTCATGGCAAAGTCAGACGTGCAAAGCTGACATACCTCAAGGGACGTTCTGCTAAGAATGCCCGTATCAAGGAAGATAGATAAGCATTCAGGAAAAGACCTTCGGGTCTTTTTTTTGTTTCGTCTTAGGGACAGTTGAGCGCAAGAGAGAAAAATTGAAGAAACAACAAAGAAGAAATGCGCGAAACATAAAAACCACCCGCTAGGCGGGTGGACAGTCGGTGCTTCTTGTAGAAAGAAGCACCCCATCAGTTTAATATGGAAATTGTCGAAGTCGCCATAGAAAGATGAGGTGCATCAAGTAATGGCCAATAAATATGATTCGTTGGCACACACAAAGTATTATACAAGATATCACATTGTATTCACGCCGAAGTTTCGGAGAAAGGTGATCTATAATCAATTACGGAAAGATATCATTGAATACTTCAAGAGGCTCTGCAAGTATAAAGGAGTTGAAATTATTGAGGGACATATGATGCCAGACCATGTTCATATGCTGGTATCAATACCTCCGAAGACATCGGTATCAAGTTTTATGGGATACTTAAAAGGAAAATCATCACTGATGGTATTTGAGTATCACGCGAACTTGAAATACAAATACGGCAATAGACACTTCTGGGCTGATGGATATTATGTAAGCACAGTAGGACTAAATGAAGAAACAGTACGGAAGTATATCCGAGAACAAGAAAAGGATGATATCGCTAAAGATAAGCTGAGCGTGAAAGAGTACGAGGATCCATTTGGCGAAGATAAGCAAGTAAGAACAAAGAATAAAATAGTATAAAATGGTCGCTTGCGACCGGTGAAGTAACAACTGCAATGGAGGCTTCGATATATTGAGATATGGAAAAGCCAGCGCCTTAAGACGCTGGCTAGCAATAGAGGCTTATAGCCTCAGAGCAAACCACCCGTTTTACGGGTGGTCATGATTTCAAAGCAAAGGATAAAGAAGCCTGATGTCCGTGATAGATCAGGTGCAGGATCGCACCGTTGATCATGGTCATGTGAGGATAGGTATGACCGATATCCGCTTGATACAGCACCGGAATATGCGGCAGAGCTTTCAGCACAGTCTCCTCATAGGTCATGCCGGTCTCAGAGGAAGGAAACAGTGTCCTGCCGATGATGACAGCTTTGGTGTTCTCAAACCATCCAGCGTAGGAGAACTGCAGGAGCGTACGATAGAGATTTTCAGCTGATAAAGAGAAGTTGTCGAAGTACCAGATAGATCCGTCTTTGCTGTATCTGCGAACAAATTTTTTTGCTGTGTCGTATTCTGTACCAATCAGATCTTTCAAGCAATCAATACATCCGCCAATACATCTTCCTGTCACATTGACGGAATGTTCTGAAGAAAGCCAATGAGAAGGTACATCATAGCAGGCACCATCTTCCCAAGGCGGCATGGACATATAGGCAGGATAGCTTCTCTGCACGATATGCTTTCCTTTGATCAGTTCAAGATTTGCTTTTACAAAATCATGCATTGGTCTTTCGCCATAGCTGCCCCCATTCATACCGTAGATCGATGCAACATCATATTTCACGGTATATGGGAAAAGAATGCTGGTTGGATCAGATGCACCCATCAGCCATTTTGGATGTTTCTTCATTGCCCGAAAATCAATAAAGGGAAGACATTCATCTAAAAAATCCCCTCCTTTGGCACACATCACCATTTTGATATTTGGATCAAGAAATAAAGAAGTCAGTTCTTTTCCACGTTCTTCTGCATCTGCACTGCGAGCATCTGCACTGCGTACAGATCTGGTCTCTGCTACCTCATATCCCTGTGCTTTCAGCACATCGACAGATGCCTGAAATTTATCAAGATCATTTCCTGCGCCCGCACTGGGAGCGGATATGCCGATGGTCTCATGCTTGTGTAAGAATTCTGGATAGATCATGTGTTCACCTCAATGCAGTCATTATACAAGAAATCGAGTACACTGCGTGCACTCGGTCTCTGTTCTTTGAGGGAAAAGAATTTATTTTATTAGTTGAACCATGTCATTTTGTGAATGACGAGATGTTTCTCCTTTCTGTATACAAACAAGATACTGATCTAAAGTAAAAAGAATGAGGTGAACACGTGAACTTTCAATGAAGAAATATGGGAAGAATAACATAATCTGAACTTTTTAAAATGAGAAAGCTAAGAAATGTGTAAGATGGTATACTGATACGGTATGAAAAATATATGGAAAAAGATAGCAGCAGCGGCAATGTGCACTGCAATGGTCTGCAGCAGTGCAGCCTGTGTTTCACCGGAAAGCATTAAGTTCGTGAAGGATGGCACCTATACCGGCACAGCAAATGGGTACAATGGTGAAATTGAAGTCTCTGTTGTATACAAAGATAACAAGATGACGGATATCAAGGTCACAAAGAACAGTGAACCTGGTGTTGTAGCATATTCTGCGATGAAGAATATTCCATCTTATATTTTGGAAAATCAGTCTACAAATGTGGATGTTTCTACGGGTGCGACAGCTACCAGCAAGGCAATCTGCGAAGCGGTCGCGAGTACGGTCACGCCTGCCGGCGGAAATATTGAGCAGTGGCAGAAGGACTGTACCGGCAAGCATACAGATAAGGTCGTGAACTATTCTACCCAGGCGGTAGTTGTCGGCGGCGGATATTCCGGTATTATTACAGCTCTGCGTCTGCGCCAAAAGGGAATTCAGACATTGATTGTTGAGAAACAGCCAAAGGTCGGCGGGTCTTTGAATTATATGCTCAACTCTATGCAGATCACTTCCGGCAGCAGCGCGCTTCATAAGGACAATGTTTCTGATGAAGATGCAGATGCAATTGCCAACGACATCTATACGTATGGCAACAGTGAAGGAAACAAAGAACTTTTGGATCTGATGACGGATAATATCGGCACGGTTACAGATTGGCAGATCAAAGATCTGGGCATGGCGTTTGAAGACAAGTACAGCATCGGCGGCTATGCGAGCAATGCCGTACGTTATTACAGCACAGCAGATTCCGAGCTCTATGAACTTTTGACAAAAGAAGTCAATGTATCCGGTGCAAAGATTGTTCCGAATGCAGCGGTGATCGGCATCGATTATGATGAGGATGGCACAGCAAATGGCGTTACGGCGAAAGCGGTAGACGGAACGGTAGTGAAAGTCAAAGCAGATTATGTTGTTCTGGCCAGCGGAAGCTACGGGACGAATCAGTCGATGCTGAATGAAAATACTTCTCTCTACTATGGACCGCTGGGTGCTTCGGGCGATATGATCACCCTTGGCAAGAGTGCAGAGAACAATTTCTCGATTCTAAAACAGGCAGGAACAGCATCCTTTGCTACTGGATTTAAACTGAATGATACCAATGCAGTAGATACATACAATGCAATTCAGCGATGCTTAAAATCCGGCGCCTTCATTATGAATCAGAATGGACAGAGATTTGTCAATGAAGATGCGGCGAAAAATGTACTGTCTGCCGCAATAACAACCCAGACTGGTTCCTATATGGTGCTGAATTATGATGCTTATCGATCATTTAAAGCAGGACTGTTAGTCAATATGAGCGAAGAACAGCGGAAGATCGTTCTGGATTCGAGCACCGAAAGCAACATGGATACGATCTATAAATCTGATGATCTGCAGGCGGCATGTGAGAAGTACGGCCTTGATCTGACGGCAGTCACGGCGGCAGTAGATTCTTTCAATACATCTGTCAAAGAGAAAAAGGATCTGAAATACGGACGGGCAGAAGCAACGTTTGGAAGTGAGATCGATGCATCTAAGACGGTCTATCTGATTCCAATCACACAGTATGTCTATCAGACATTGGGCGGTATCGCATGCAACACATCGCTGAATGTCCTGAAGACGGATGGCACGGCGGCTGAAAATATATATGCGATCGGCAATGCCAGCGGAAATGTCTTCGGCAATGCGATGAAGCAGGGCGCAGGATCTGCCTGGGCGGCAGTATCCGGATATCTTGCGGCCGAGAATATCATTGCAAAATATGATGCCTTGAAGGCTACACCATCGCCAAGTGCATCTGAAAGTTCCAGTACAGAAACAGCCGAAGAAACACCGGCCGCTTCGGAAACACCTGCTGAAGAAACAGCAAATTAAGATCACCTCCGGTGGTCTTTTTTGATACACTGTAGGTATGAAAAAAGTACTGATCACAGGCGGCAGTGAAGGAATCGGTCTTGCTTTCAGTGAAGCATATGCGAAGCAGGGCTGTGAGCTGTTCTTATGTGCCCGCCGGATGGATCATCTGCAGAAAGCCAAAGAAGAACTGCAGGATAAATACAGTGCATCTGTTCACATCTATGCGATGGATCTTTCTGAGGATGGAGCTTCTGAAGAATTATTCCGTCAGCTGAAGGAAGAACACATCGATATTCTGATCAACAATGCCGGCTGCGGATATGCCGGCGCAGCTGTTTCCATTGATCTGGATAAAGAGGAAGCGATGCTTCATCTGAATATGATTGCTCTGACGGTCTTAACAAAGCTGTTTGCTTCGCAGATGGCAGAACGAGGTGCTGGTATCATTATGAATGTTGCCAGTACCGGTGCATTTCAGCCAGGACCGTATATTGCATCCTATTATGCATCAAAAGCATTTGTGCTCAGCTATACAAGAGCTTTGCAGGAAGAAATTAAACGTACAGGCGTTCAGGTATACTGTCTCTGTCCTGGACCGATCGATACAGACTTCTATGAGAAAAGCGGCGGCAGAATGAGCAGCTATCATATGTCTGCCCAGGACTGTGTCCGCTATGCCCTCAGGCATATGAGATCCTCCTGTATTCTGATCCCTGGTTTTTTGAATCGTCTGCTGTACTATCTGCCGAGCTCATGGAAAATGAAGTGGCTCTCTTATCATAAAAAATGACATACAGTATGTATGTCACTGAAAAAGGTCTCTGATGGATCGCAGGATGCGCGTGATCGGATTTGTATCTTTTGGCATCATGCATGTTTCGGCATCTTCTTTATAAAGGGTGCTATTTACATAAATACGGACAGTATAGGGGATTTCCTGATCATCATTGGAAAGATCGATCTCATCCGGAAGATCAGTGGCACACTCAATATCTGCATCCATAGGAACATCTAAGATCAGATCCTGCGGCACATACACTGTCTGGGCATAAGAATGGAAAAGGGCATGCACAGTGATATCTTTCATCGCATCATTCGCTGACAGAATGTTCTTTTTTTCATAAGATTGAAGATCATTCAGGATCGTCTCAAGATCCTGGATATGGGTTGAAGCATAGATGCTGGTATCGGCGTGGGCGGTAACGGCAATGAGATGCATATTATTGACAGTATCCCAAGATGCCATGCAATGTCCTGCTTCATCTGTATATCCCGTTTTTGCACCGACGAGACCACCCACAGAATATCCGTTGGATGCAATTGCCTGAAAGGCAGTGGAATGTAGTACAATGCCATTTTCTGCCGAAGGCAGTGAAGAAGTTGTATAGGATGCGGATGAAAATATTTCCGCAAAGACAGGATCCTGAATACAGTACTGCAGAAGCTTTCCGATATTTTCGACTGTGCTGTAATGATCATCGTCATGCAGACCGGTGACATTTGCAAAGTGGGTCGAGCTCAGTCCTAAAGAAAGAGCTTTCTGATTCATCCTTGCTACAAAAGAAGGAATATCTCCGCAGAGATCAATGGCCAAAGCGTTGGCAGCATCTGCACCGGAAGGAAGAGCCAGACCGTACAGCAGATCGCGGACAGTAGGATCATCATTTCTCTGAAAGCCAGCGACCGAAGCATTCATCTCAGACAGCCCATTCAGCATCTCAGATGTGATCGTGATGCGGCGATCCAGATCAGCATCATTCTCAATAGCGATGATGGCGGTCATGATCTTCGTCATAGATGCGGGATACATTTTTTCTTCGGCGTTCTTATCCATCAGTATCTGCGATGTATCTGTATCAAATACATATGCATAATCAGACACAATGTCAGAAGACAGTGCAGGCTCTGCAGTTACTGGGATGACCTGAGCCCAGCTTGTCAGGAAGACTATGAGCGCTGCAAATACGGCAGAAATAATCTTTTTCATAATGCTTCCATTATAAGGGAAAAAGTGATTTTGCTGTGTGAAAATGTATGTTCAAAAAGGCTTGGTCAAAATATATCAAAAAGGCTGAATCATCAGTATTCATCGCATTATCAGAGGTTTATGCAGACTAGTTTAAAAATGTTTTTCAAAATTGCCGATGCAAGCAGATAGATAAAGGCATCAAAAAGTGTAAAAACTGCTTGAAATGGGCAAAACAGAGAAAGATAGAAAAGTGAAATATTTTCACCTAATGTATTGCAAAGCCCTATTTTTAGTGCAAAAATGAAGATATCGCAAAGATAGAGGAGGCCAATTACATGGCAACAAAAGTAGTTACAAAGAAGACTTTAGCAGATGAACTTGCAGCAAAGTATGGCTGGACAAAGAAGGATGCTAATGAAGCAGTCAACTATGTATTTGATGAGATTGCTGCAGCAGTCAAGAAAGGTGGAGAAGCTTCCATCAATGGTTTCGGCAAGTTCACACAGGTCAAGAAGAAGGCTAGAACAGGTCTGAACCCAGCTACTGGCGAAAAGATCAAGATCAAGGCTACAAAGGCTCCTAAGTTCAAGGCTTCTAAGACATTCAAAGATCTGGTCAAGTAATTCATCATTGATTATAAAGGTTCCTGTATATGCAGGTTAACTAAGGAGAGAGATATCCGTTTGGATATCTCTTTTTTGATAAAAAAAGATCTCAGTATGAACTGAGACCTGTGATCAGTCGGCGATATATACTTTCTTCATAACAACAGGCTGTGCAGGCTTGTCACGGAAGTCTGTCTTGACATTGGCGATGCGGTCAACGACATCCATACCTTCAGCAACATGCCCGAAAGCTGCGTACATGCCATCCAGATGCGGTGCATCGGCATGCATGATGAAGAACTGAGAAGAAGCAGAATCAGGATCCTGTGCACGTGCCATAGAGATGACACCTCTGGTGTGCTTAATAGGATTCTTAATACCGTTGGATTGGAATTCTCCCTTGATCGTATGCTTAGAACCGCCGGTGCCATTGTCAAGCGGATCTCCGCCCTGGATCATAAAGCCAGGGATGATACGGTGGAAAGTCAGTCCGTCATAGAAACCATCCTGAACGAGCTTTTTGAAGTTTGCAGCGGTGATCGGGGCAGCTGTTTCATCCAGTTCGATCTTGATGATCCCGCCGTCATTCATTTCAATAATTACCATTTTATTTTCTCCTTGTTCGGCAGAATAAAAGAGGCATTTGCCTCTTCTATTGTACTTTGTTCTTACTTTAGATGCCAGATATCACGATTGTATTCGCGGATCGTACGGTCAGAGGAGAAGAACCCGCTCTTTGCTGTGTTGACCAGGGCCATGCGCTTCCATCCTGCACGATTCTCATAATCGCCAAGCATTTTTTCTTTCTCTTCTATATAAGCTTCAAGATCGAGCAGGGTCATGAACCAGTCTTTATTGATCAGGTTATCCTGCAGGTCCTTCAGCATTTTTGCATCGCCTATCTTCAGAAGCTCTTTGCCTGTGATAAAGTCGACCATTTCTTTGATCTCCGGATACTTTTCATAATACTCTTTGGCATGATAGCCGGCAGTTTCATAGAGCTTGATGACTTCATTGGAAGAACGTCCGAAAGTGTAAATGCTGTCATTGCCGACAAGGTCGCGGATCTCAACGTTCGCACCGTCATTGGTACCTAGGGTGACTGCTCCATTCAGCATGAACTTCATATTGCTGGTGCCGGAAGCTTCTTTAGAAGCCAAAGAGATCTGTTCGGAAATATCACATGCCGGAATGGTCATTTCTGCTTTGGCAATATTGTAGTTCTTGATCATTACGACTTTCAGATATGGAGATACTTCTGGATCATTGTTGATCAGCTCAGCTAAACAGAGGATCAGATGAATGACTGCTTTTGCCTGGTAATATGCTGGCGCAGCCTTTCCTCCGAAGATGACAGTGATCGGGCGCTGTGGCTTGCGGCCTTTTTTGATCTGCATATATTTCCAAATGACCCAAAGTGCGTTCATCTGCTGGCGCTTATATTCATGGAAACGCTTGACCTGAACATCATAGATAGAATCGGGATCGACATCGATATTCTGCTTCTGTTTGATGAAGGAAGCAAAGCGGACTTTATTTTCGTGCTTGATCTCATCCATGCGCTGCAGGAACTGCTCATCCTCAATATGATCCATGAGCTTTTCCAAGGCATTTTCATCTGTCCGCCATTCTTCACCAATCGTTTCATCAATCAGATTGGCAAGCTCAGGGTCTGCATGCATGATCCAGCGGCGGAAAGTGATACCGTTGGTCTTGTTATTGAATTTGTTCGGATAGACGTCATAGAAAGGCTTCAGTTCTTTATGCTTCAGGATCTCCGTATGCAGAGCAGCAACACCATTGATGGAATGACCGAAATGCATATCCATCTTTGCCATATGTACGCGGCCTTGGTCATCAATAATATTCAGTTCTTCATTGTCATGGAAAGCAGCGGAAACTGCATAGTCCAAGCCTTCAATGATCGGCATCAACTGCGGGACAACTTCCTGCAGATAATCCATCGGCCACTTTTCCAAAGCTTCCGCTAGGATCGTGTGGTTAGTATAGGCACAGACATTGCTGACAATATCGGCTGCTTTTTTCATTGTGATGCCTTCCTGCATCAATAAACGGATCAGTTCCGGAATGACCATGGAAGGATGGGTATCATTGATCTGAATTGCTGCATATTTATCCAGATCTTTCAGATCATGATTCAGCGCTTTCTGTTCTTTCAGGATCAGCTGTGCTGCATTGGATACCATGAAATACTGCTGATAGACACGGAGCTTTCTGCCAGCATCATCGGAATCATCCGGATACAGGAACAGGGTCAGATTCTTAGAGATATCTTTCTTATCAAAATCAATACCATCTCTTACGATCGATTCATCAACTGTGTCAAGATCAAAGAGATGCAGCGTGTTCCCGTTTCCTTTGAAGCCAATCACATCCATGTCATACATGCGGGATGTATACATTTTTCCAGCCAATTCAACCGGAAAGCAAACATCTGTCTTTTTCAGCATGTTCCTGCCATCCAGCCATTCATCCGGGATCTCAAACTGCTTATGATCTTTGAATTCCTGCTTGAACAGTCCATAGTGATAGTTCAGACCGACACCGTCACCCTTCATATCCAGCGTGGCAATGGAATCCAGAAAGCAGGCTGCCAATCTGCCAAGACCGCCGTTGCCAAGAGAAGGTTCTTTTTCTTTGTCTTCAACATGCGACAGATCTTTTCCATTTTTTGCTAAGACCTGCTTTACTTCGTCATAAATGCCAAGATTTATCAGGTTCTTTCCGAGCTGTTTGCCAATCAGAAATTCTGCGCTGATATAGTACAGTTTCTTTTTTCCGGATACTTCCGGAAGCTTTTCAGCTTTGTTCTGAACGAGACTGAGCAGTGCGTCATAAAGCTGCAGATCGGTAGCATCACTGATGGGTTTATTTAAATACGCTTCAATTTCAGATTCTAGAGTCATCTTTTCTCTCCTTCGTACTTACATTTGCTATATTAGCATAGAAAATTATCTTTTCAAAGATAATTTGTAAACGTTTCCAGAAGATGAATACAAAAGCGCTAGATTCTGAAATCTCCTTTTATTTAACGAGAAATGAAAGATTTTTCCTGATAAATAGGCACGGATAGCAAGAATGGCATATATCTGCATTCACTATTGCACAGGATCTGAGACAGTTTTTGGCAAAACATCGTTAAGTGCGATGAATAAAGGATGAAATGGACTTTACAGGATCATTGACATTCTATTTTTGATTCATTAAAATGAGACTGTAATCGTTATCAGATAACGAAATGGCAGGTACATATGACAACTATAAAAGATATTGCTAGACTGTCTGGATATAGTATCGGAACGGTATCAAGAGTAATCAATCAGCATTCTGATGTATCTCCTGAAGCAAGAAAGAAAATCGAGAAGATCATTGCCCAGGAGAACTTTCAGCCGAATTCCAACGCAAAGCTTTTAAAACAGCAGATCAAGACATCCGTCATCATTTTAGTAAAAGGACAGATGAATATCTTTCTTGAAGTGATCTTGGAAGAAGTGCAGAAGATCCTGAATGAAAGCGGTGAAGCGACCAGTGTTACTTTTTTAGATGAGGCTGCCAATGAAGTAGAAACTGCTGTACATCAGTGTGCAGAGAGAAAACCAAGAGGGATCATTTTTCTTGGCGGAAATATCAACTACTTTAAAAAGTCATTTGATCAGATCGATGTTCCATCTGTGCTGGTCACAGTGCCGGCTTCTGGACTGCCTTTTGAAAACCTGTCATCCTATGCAACAGACGATATTGCGGCTTCGGCAGCGGCGGTTGAATACTTAGTACGGATGGGCCATAAGAATATCGGCATCATCGGAGGATCTGCTTCACTGCAGCGAGGCCAGATAGGCTATCGCCGTCTGCATGGGGCGATCAACCAGCTGAAAAAATTCAATATACCGTTTGATATCAATAAGCAGTATGAACCTGGAAGATTCTCCATCGCTTCGGGATATGAGTCAACCCTGTCCCTTCTGAAAAGAAATAAAAAGATCACGGCTTTGTACTGCATTTCCGATATTATTGCGATCGGTGCAATGAGAGCAGTGAAAGATCTGAATATGAATGTTCCTGACGATATTTCTATTATCGGTTATGATGGTATCGAATATACGCGCTACAGTGTTCCTCGCTTAGCCACGATCCAGCAGGATACATCCGGTCTGGCACGCAAGAGCGTAGAAGATCTGCTGATGCGGATCAATTATCAGAACAGAACAGCCAATCATGAAATGATCCCATTTCGGGTACTGACAGGTGAATCAATCAAGAAAAAATAGAACTGGATCTGCAGTTCTATTTTCTTTCTTTCTTTTGATCGTCATCTGTCAGACCTAGATCTTTCATATGTTTCCGTGCCATGCCAACACCGACGCGATAGCCCCATTTCTTTGATAATAAGGCAAAAAAGAACATTCCAGCTATGAATAGCAGAAGACAAAGTATCAAGTCCATAACAGTCACCTCACAATTAGAATATAAAGCATTTTAAAAAAATAGAAAGAAAAAAATCAAAAAAGTGCTTGCAATAAAAAAGCGCTTACATTATACTTTCAGTGTTGGCTGTGAACGTTACCGGTAACGTTTACACAAATACGTAAGTTGTTCATTGATGATTAACATCAGGGAGGGTATTATGAACACAAAGAAGATTTTGAAAGGCAGCCTGACCGCAATTCTAGCTGCATCAATGCTGGCTGGATGCTCCAGTTCAGCAGCTTCATCATCAGCAGCCGCTACATCTACACCAGAAGACGAAAAACTTACTGCAACAATAACTGTTTGGGGCCCACAGGAAGACCAGGCAGAAGAGAATGGCAATTGGCTCAAGAAAGAGACCGAAGCCTTCGCTGCTGAACATCCAAATTGGACTTTGACTTTCAAATATGGCACATGCTCTGAGGGCGATGCATTGAAGACAGTTACAACAGATGTTGCAGCTGCTGCTGATGTATATATGTTCGCCAATGACCAGATCGGTTCCTTAGTCGATGCTAAGGCAATTGCAAAGCTGGGCGGAACAACATTGGATCAGATCAAGAGCAACAATTCTGAGGCTGTTGTCAATACAGTTACATATGACGGCGGTGTATATGGTGTTCCATTCACAGGCAATACCTGGTTTGTATACTACAATAAGAAAGTAATCTCTGACAGCGATGCCAAGAGCTTAGATACAATGATGAGCAAGGGCACAGTCGCTATGCCGCTGAACAATGGCTGGTATAATGCAAGCTTCTATGTTGCCAATGGTGCTACTTTCTTCGGTGAAGACGGTCAGGATGAAAAGGCCGGTATCAAGCTTGGTGACAAAGCTTCTGAAGCAACAGATTATCTGATCGATGCGGTTGCTTCCGGAAAACTGATCAATGACGCAGACGGCAAGGGACTTGCTGGACTGAAAGATGGTTCTATCTCGGCAATCTTCTCTGGTTCTTGGGATTATAAGAATGTATGTGATGCGCTGGGCAAAGAAAATGTCGGTGTTGCGGCTCTTCCTACTGCAAAGATCGGCGGTTCTGATAAACAGCTGAAGTCATTTGCAGGTTCAAAGGCAATTGCAGCAAATCCAAACTGCAAGAATCCAGAAGTAGCTGTTGCTTTAGCAGCATATCTGGGAAGTGCAAAAGCACAGCAGGATCATTATGATCTTCGCAATATCATTCCTACGGATACAACTTTAGATGTTTCGAAAGATATATTGGCTTCTGCACAGTCAGAGACAATGAACAATACATCCATTCTGCAGCCTTCATGGAAGGGCATGAACAACTGGTTCACACCAGCTCAGAACTTCGGCGATGCAATCCTGAATGGCGAGATCACGAAGGCAAACAGTGCTGAACAGACAACAGCATTGGAGACTCAGGTCAATACTGCAGCAGTAAAGTAATCATTGAGCATCGGCATAAAGATGTGGCTGGAGATCCAGCCGCATCTTGTATGCGCTTAGGAGCAGAGCAATGAAAAAAAGCAATAATGAAAATTCAATCGGTGAAGCAATAAAAAAGGGAGATCTTTGGACGAAGCTGTCTATGATCTTCTTTGGCGCCGGTATGTTTGGACACAAGCAGAAGGTAAAGGGGATAGCAGTATTTATTCTTGAAATTTGCTTTATCTTCTTTATGGCCAATACAGGTATCGCTCGCCTGATGCAGCTGCCGTCACTGGGCGACAATGAACAGGTAGAGATATGGAATGAAGCAAAAGGAGTCTATGAGTATGCAGCAGGTGATAATTCACTTTTGATCCTTCTTTATGGGGTCGTAACGATCTTTGTTATCGCTGCCATCGTGGTTCTTTGGATCCTGCAGATGAAGCAGTCCTACAGCTGTCAGAAGAAACTGGAAGATGGTCAGCATGTTCCGACATTTAAAGAAGATATGAAATCACTGCTGGATGGCAACCTTCATATCACGCTGATGTCCCTGCCATGCTTGGGCATTCTGATCTTCAATGTTGTACCTTTGGTCTTTATGATCTGCATGGCCTTTACCAATTATTCAAAAGAGGATTCGCATCTGACACTGTTTGATTGGAATGGAATGACACAGATATTCAGGGTCCTGAACTTAAATGGCAATATCGGTCAGCAGTTCTGGCATGTATTGGCATGGACGTTGGTCTGGGCATTCTTTGCGACTTTCCTGAACTACATATTAGGCATGATCTTAGCCATGGTCATCAACCGCAAGCACACGCATGGCAAGGCGTTCTGGCGTTTCTGCTTTGTATTGTCAATTGCGGTGCCGCAGTTCATCTCACTTATGATCATGAGAACCATGCTGCAGCCAGAGGGAGCTGTCAATGTGCTCCTGATGAATGCGGGCATGATCAGTGAACCGCTTCCTTTCTTCACCAATGCCACATGGGCAAGGATCACGGTCATCATCATTAATCTATGGGTTGGTATTCCGTATACAATGCTTCAGGTAACAGGTATCCTGCAGAATATTCCATCTGATCTTTACGAAGCAGCGAAGATGGATGGCGCAGGTCCAATCCGCATCTTCTTTAAGATCACGCTTCCGTATATGCTGTTTGTTACCACCCCGTATCTGATTGCTCAGTTCTGCGGCAATATCAATAACTTCAATATTATTTATCTTCTTTCCGGCGGCGGACCGACAAATGTCGGCGATACAGCCGGACAGACAGATCTGCTTGTTACCTGGCTGTATAAGCTGACGATCGATCAGCAGTATTACAACCTCGGCGCAGTGATCGGCATTATGACCTTCATTGTTCTGTCCGTTATTACACTGGTAACATATCGCAATTCAAAATCGTACAAAGATGAGGGGGCATTCAACTGATGACAGTCATGCAGAATGAAAAAGCAAAATTGAATAAACGCCCTTTGAAAAAGAGAATCGGCAACTTCTTTGTGCATGTTGCCTTGGCGGTATTGGCATTTATCTGGGTCATGCCGATTGTCTGGATCGTTCTGACCAGTCTGCGAGCTGAACCGGGGTCTTATGTAAACACATTCTTTCCGCAGTCTTATACGTTCAATAACTATATCAAGCTGTTTACAGATCGCAATGTTCTGAATTTTCCGCAGATGTTCATGAATACATTTATCATTGCTATCTTTGTCTGCGTGATCCAGACATTCTTTGTACTGTCTGTTTCCTATTCGCTTTCGCGGATGCGTTTCAAATTCCGCAAGCCGTATATGAATATAGCGATGATCTTAGGCCTTTTCCCAGCCTTCATGTCAATGGTCGCTCAGTATTATCTTCTGAAATCAATGGGCCTGACGGAAGGGTCATGGATCAGAGTTGCCTTGATCATTGTGTATTCAGCTTCAGCAGGAATGAACTTTCAGATCGCAAAAGGTTTCTTTGATACGATCCCGCATTCTATAGATGAAGCAGCGATCATCGATGGGTCGACACTTTGGCAGGTGTTCACAAAAGTGACAATGCCATTGTCAAAACCGATTGTCATTTACACAATACTGACTTCCTTCATGGCACCATGGATCGACTTTATCTTTGCAAAGGTGATCTGCAGGGCAGATGCGAGCCAGTTCACAGTAGCAATCGGTCTATGGAATATGCTGCAGAAAGAATACATTCATGAATGGTATACGTGTTTTGCGGCAGGTGCTGTTGTTGTTTCAATCCCGATTGCGATCCTGTTCATTTTCATGCAGAGATACTATGTTGAAGGAATGGCTGGCGCTGTTAAAGGATAATATAAATGCTGCGGCAGATGCTGTAATTGCATCTGCCCTTGCATTTCTATAAGAAAATGAGGAAATATGTATCAGAACTATATCTTTGATTTCTACGGTACTTTGGTGGATATTCATACGGATGAAGAAAGACCTGCTTTGTGGAAACAGATGTCTCAGCTGTATTCTGTGTATGGTGCGGATTATGATCCGGAACAGCTGAAAAAAGCGTTTTATGAACAGTGCCGAGATGCTGAAGATGCACTGCAGAGCGAAATGAATATATCTTATGCAGAAATTGATCTAGCCAAGATCTTTATCTTTCTGCTGAAGCATGCACCGAAATACCATCAGGTCCAGCATACGATCCTGGATATGAATGAATGGGTATATGGTACGGCAAATACATTTCGTATACTTTCGCGCACGGAGCTGAAAACATATCCTTACACGATCCAAGTGCTGAAGCGTCTGAAGCGTCTAGGATGCCATGTCTTTATACTCTCAAATGCACAGAGAATATTTACGATGCCTGAAATGGAACAGAGCGGTATTCTGTCATATGCGGATGGTGTTTATATTTCATCGGATTATCGTATGAAAAAGCCGGAGTCGGAATTCTTGGCAGAATTGCTGAATCAAGAAAGACTGAAGAAAGATGAGAGTGTCATGATCGGAAATGACTGTCAAAGCGATATTGCTTCTGCTGTAAGCAATCAGATGCATTCGATTTTTCTTGATACTGCAAAGCATGATGAAACAGAAAGAAATGAGATGATCAGTGCTGCTGTGCATGGACATTCTGCATGGATGCCTGATGTCATAGCAGATGGTGATATTAGAAAGATCCTGAGGATATAACAGTATGGTGAAATGGCTGAAAGATGCAGTTTTCTATGAGATCTATCCGCAGTCGTTCTGCGACAGCAATGGCGATGGCATCGGCGATATTTCCGGTATGACGGGAAAGCTCGATTATATTCATGATCTTGGCTGCAATGCAATCTGGCTGAATCCGGTGTATGATTCTCCTTTCAGAGATGCTGGGTATGATGTCAGAGATTACTGCAAAGTTGCTAAGCGATATGGGACCAATGAAGATCTTTATCATTTCTTTGCGGAAGCACATGCGCGCAATATGCACGTGCTGATGGACTTGGTGCCTGGGCATACTTCGGATGAGCATGCATGGTTCCGGGAGTCCCGAAAAGATGATCAGAATGAATACGCCAAGCGGTATGTATGGACATCGAATGCTTTTGAAGGCATTGCAGATCATCCATATGTATCTGGCAATGCACCGCGCAGCGGGGTCTATATGCTGAATTTCTTTATCTCTCAGCCGGCATTGAATTATGGCTGGGGCATTCGCACGGCGCCTTGGCAGAGTGCTGCTGATTCGCCAGAGGCTGTTTCTACCAGAGAAGCAATGAAGGACATCATGCGCTTTTGGCTGGACCATGGCTGCGATGGTTTCCGCTGCGATATGGCTGACAGTCTGGTGAAGAATGACGATGAGCAGAAGCATGCAACAGCTAATGTGTGGCAGAATATTCGGCAGATGCTGGACAGCGAGTATCCGCATGCAGCCATCGTATCAGAATGGTCAAATCCGAACAGTGCAGTGAATCTTGCTGGTTTCCATATGGACTTCTATCTGGATCATCATCACAACGGATACAACACACTGCTGCGGGACTATGAATGCAATGATGCAGATAACAGCTTTTTCCGCTGTCAGGGACATGGCGATATCAATCGTTTTCTGATGGACTATCTGCCTAAGTATAATGCAATCAAAGACCGCGGTTATATATCAATGTTTACATGCAACCATGATACCCCTAGGGCCTCAAGAACACTGTCTGCAGAAGAACTGAAACTTGCTTATGCATTTTTATTCACCATGCCGGGCGTGCCATTCTTATATTATGGTGATGAGATCGGTATGAAGTATCTTGACTTAGCAAGTGTGGAAGGGGGATACCATCGTACGGGATCCCGGACACCGATGCAGTGGGATCATCAGAAGAATTACGGATTCTCCAGTGCTGAAACAGAGCGGCTGTACACAGCACAGGACAGCAGTGCAGATGCACCGACAATGGCGGACCAGCTGCATGATCCATCTTCTTTGCTGAATGTGACAAAACAGGTAATTGCACTTCGCCATGCGAATGAGGATCTGCAGGCAGACGCTTTATTTGATGTGATTGATGCGGATCATCAGAAATTTGTCTACAAAAGAGGCAGTATGATCTGTGCTGTCAATACTTCTGACTGTGGAACAAAGGTAAAGAATTCTGTACTGAATGGAAAAAAGATCATATATACGATCCATGATGCTGAAGTACAGAAGGATGAACTGGCACTTGGCGGCGGATCGTTTGCAGTATTGAAATGATCTGCTGCAATGGTAAAAGATACATATGCAAGTTATACTAAATTAGTATTTGAAAGTGAATAAGGTATGAGAAAAGCAGGAATACTAATGCCTGTTGCGTCGCTTCCGGGGAGACATGGGATCGGCACATTTGGACATGAGACATATCACTTTATTGATCTTGCCGCAAAGGCAGGATTTTCCATATGGCAGATTCTGCCGCTGAACCCGCTGGGATATGGCAATTCACCATACCAGCCGTATTCCAGCTATGCAATGGATCCGCTGTACCTATCTTTGGACCTTTTAGAAGAGCAGGGATTGTTAAAAAAGAAAGTGCCGTCTTATCATCGGCACAGCAGAAGCATAGATTATGAAGAAGTGCGGCAGTATAAAGAGACCTTCCTGAGGGAAGCCTATCAGAACTTTGTACCGGATCAGAATTTCAGCATCTTTGCCTATCAGGAATGGATACGGAACTTTGCAATCTATATGACATTCAAACAGCTGAATGATATGAAATGCTGGAATGAATGGAAACCGCTGTATCGCGATCAGCCGGTGAAGCAGAATGTCGATCTCAAGCCATATCAAGATGAGATTCTGTATCAGGTCTTTGTACAGTATGAATTGTTCCTGCAGTGGAAGGATCTGAAGCAGTATGCCAATGACCGAGGGATTGAGATCATGGGGGATCTGCCGTTCTATGTCGGCATTGACAGTGCGGATGTATGGGCATCGCGTCAGAATTTTCTCTTAGATGAAAAGGGACGTCCAACATTTATTGCGGGGGTGCCGCCTGATTATTTTTCGGTCACAGGTCAGCGCTGGGGCAATCCAATCTATGATTGGGATTACATGAAAAAAGATTCTTTCTCATTCTGGATCGAGCGGCTGTCGTATACAGAACGTCTGTTTGACCAGGTAAGGGTCGATCACTTCCGTGCTTTTGATACATACTGGAAGATCAAGGCATCCTGTCCAACGGCATTGGATGGAGAGTGGGTGGAAGCACCTGGATATGAACTGTTCGATGAATTGTTCAAGAAAGAACCGGGCCTGCAGATCGTGGCAGAAGATCTCGGCGATCTTCGTGCTCAGGTATTGGAACTGCGCGATCATTATGCATTTCGCGGTATGCGCGTGATCCAGTTCTCTTTTGATCCAAAAGGAATGGAAGAAGATCGCACACATCTGCTTGTATATACGGGCACGCATGACAATGCTCCGATCTATGGCTGGTATTGTGATAAACCGCGCAAAGAGCAGAGAGCAATGCGCAAATATCTTTGGAAGAACGGTTATCATAAGCACAGCTTTGTCAGAGATATTATTGATTATTCTTTGGCTTCAAAAGCAGACATGGTCATTATTCCGATGGGCGATTGGCTCCATTTAGGAAATGAAGCAAGACTGAATCTGCCTGGGACCGTCGGTGCACCTAACTGGACATGGTGCATGAATGACTTCTCAAAGTTTGCCGAAGAAGTACCATCTATTCGGCAGGCACTGGAATATTCCCGCCGTACAGCAAGAAAGCTCTGATATTGATCAGAGCTTTTTGTATCAGAAAACCATGGTATAATATTTCAGTTCATTGAAGGGACTAAATAAATATGGATCTATTATTGAATATATTAAAATCAGTGCTCTTTGGCATTGTACAGGGAATTACCGAATGGCTTCCGATCTCATCAACGGGGCATCTGATCCTGATGGAACAGTTCATGCCGATCCAGCTGTTCTCGGATGCTGCATCCAATACGGAATTCTGGAATATGTATAAAGTCGTTATTCAGTTCGGCTCGATCCTTGCGGTTCTTCTGCTGTATTGGAAAAAGTTGAATCCATTCTCCAAAGCTTTAAAGCCGCAGAAGAAGAGACAGATCTATCGTACTTGGATCATGATCCTGATTGCGACGGTCCCGGCTGCTGTTATCGGACTTGTACTGAATGACTGGATCGATGCGAAGATGAGCACTCCTTTTGTCATTGCATGCACTTTGATCATCTACGGCATTCTGTTTATCTGGATGGAGAGCCGTCAGCGCAATTATGCGATTGAAGCAGTTCATCAGATCAATGCTAAGAATGCCTTTGAAATGGGCATGTTCCAAGTGCTTGCATTGATTCCGGGAACCTCGCGCTCCGGTGCTACGATCTTCGGCGGGACAATGCTAGGCTTCAGCCGTTCGGCGGCAGCAGAATTCTCTTTCTATATGTCGATCCCTGTTATGTTCGGTGCAAGTTTATTGAAGATCATCAAGGCAAAGATGGCATTTACAGCAGCAGGCATTATTGTACTGCTGGTCGGCATGATCACAGCCTTTGCAGTATCGATCGTGGCCATCAGATATCTGATGAACTATATACGCAAGCATGATTTCAAAGTCTTTGGATACTATAGAATTATATTGGGCATTATTGTTCTGATCTTTGGCGCAGTTGGATTGCTTGGATGAACACGCGGTGAGAAATCATCGCTTTTTCTTTGCATGGGCATACTGCTTTACACATAAAAGGATTCCTGTATGATGCATATATGAACATATTAAGCTTATTTCTTGAAGGCCTTCTTTCTTTCTTCTCACCATGCGTACTTCCGTTGGTGCCGCTGTATATCGGCTATCTGACACAGGACGCAAAGGTGACAGCAGAAGATGGCACTGTGACATATCGACGCGGCAGAACGCTCTATCTGACGATGGGCTTCGTGCTTGGTATCTGCATGGTCTTTGTGATTGCAGCCTTAGGAAGTACGGCGCTGCATACTTTCTTTGTTGAAAACACATTGATCTTTCAGCTGATCAGCGGCATTCTTCTCGTCTTCTTCGCATTAGTATCGCTGCATGTGATATCACTGCCGTTCCTGAACGGAACGCATCTGCATGCAATGAATGTATCTGGCGGCATGAGCTTTTTGAAAGCAGCATTGATGGGCTTCTTTTTCTCTTTTGCATGGTCGCCGTGCGTTGGACCTTTGCTGGCACAGGCAATTGTCAAGGCGGCATCAGCAGACTCCGCATATATGGGCTGGATCTATATAGCATCCTATGCGTTAGGATTCATTGTGATCTTCCTGCTTCTGGGCTTCTTTACTGGCGAAGTACTGAATCTTCTGCAGAAGTATAAAAAGGCTGTGAAGTATACCGGCATTATTGCCGGCCTTGTGGTCCTGGGCATGGGCATCTGGTCCTTGGGACAGGCAGTGCAGACGTACAATGCATCGATCTCATCGGCTGGATCTTCTGCCGCTGCAGAGACAGCAGGACCATCTGCTTCAGCAGATACCTCGTCTTCTGCCCAACCGTCAACTTCAGCAGATGCCTCATCCTCTGTAAAAGATATTCAGACATATGACTTTACCCTGAAGGACAGTGAAGGCAAGGCCGTAAAGCTGAGCAGCTATCAGGGAAAGACGGTGATCCTGAATTTCTTTGGGACCTGGTGCCAATACTGCAATCAGGAAATGCCAGGCCTGCAGAGCTTACATGAAAGCGACCCAGATGTGCAGATCCTATTGGTGGCTGCACCTGGTGTCAATGGTGAAGGAGATGCTGCATATATTGAAAACTATATGAAGCAGAAGGGCTATACGATGAAGATCGTTTATGATACTGATCTGAAGGTGACTAATCAGTATAAGATATCAGGTTACCCGACAAGCTTCTTCTATAAGCCAGATGGCAGTATGTTAGGGTATATTCCAGGATATGTTCCGGAAAAAAATATGCTGGAGCTCATTCAGCAGGCGAAGTCCTGAAATAATTTACAGAAAATATTCAGAAAAAAATATTTATTTTTATGAAAAAATGATTGACATCAAGATTCTAGAGAGTAAAGTATAGGCATACAAGCGATGAAGAGAAGAGTAGCCAGCTGTCAGTATTGCAGAGAGTCCTCATAAGCTGAAAGAGGATATACAAAAAGCAGGTGAACATGATCTTGGAGCTGCGCGTCCGATAAGTAGGCCGCGACGGGCTGTCCCGTTACAGACATAGAGTATTTCTGATTGGATCAGCGTACTTGAAGAGGAAATGGTCGTGAGATCGTTTTAAAGTAAGGTGGTAACACGTAGAACTACGTCCTTACAGCTAGAAATAGCTGGGGGACGTTTTTGTTTGATTCCCAGCAGGCACCTTTTCAAGGAAACTCAGGGAGGAAAAGAAAATGAAAAACACAATCAAGAAAATTGCAGCCGCTTCACTGATTCTGGCATTGGCAGGATGTTCATCATCTGCCGCTGCTTCAACTGCCGGTTCTTCGGCATCTGCATCATCTTCTGACAAGGTCATCAAAGTCGGTGCTACTTCTGTACCGCATGCGCAGATCCTGAATGAAGTTGTCAAGGGCGTCTTAGCAGATGATGGATGGACTTTGGAAGTTACAGAGTTTACAGATTACGTAACACCGAATACAGCATTGGAAGAAGGTTCTTTGGATGCCAACTACTTCCAGACATTAGGCTACATGAATGATCAGAACACAAGCAATGGTCTGCATTTAGCTGCTATTGCCGGTGTCCATATTGAGCCGATGGGCATCTACTCTGCCAAGCTGACAAGCATCAGCGATCTGCAGGACGGTGCAGCAATCGGTGTCCCGAATGATGCTGATAACCTTGACCGTGCATTGAGACTGCTTGTTCAGAAAGGTATCTTAAATGATCCAGGCACAAAGGATTATGTTACCGAAACAACCTTCAACAACAATTCTTCTCTGAACCCTCATAACTATGTCATTACACCTGTAGAAGCAGCGCAGGTCGCACGTTCTTTGGAAGATTTCGGTGCTGCAGTCATCAATGGCAACTATGCATTGGAAGCAGGTCTTCCTTCCACAAAACCAGCACTTGTCATTGAGGATTTCGATGATGCTGCTAAGATCAAGCGCACGAACTTTGTCTGCGTAAAGCAGGGCAATGAATCTACAGAAAAGAGCAAGGCTCTGATCAAGGCAATCACTTCAGAGAAGGTTGCTAAGTATATTGAAGATACTTATAAGGGATCTGTCATTACATCCTTTATTGATGAGAACGGAAAAGCAATCAACTGAAGCAAATAGCGAGTATAATGGAAAAATGTTCAGGGATATTTCCTGAACATTTCTGTCTTCTTTCGGACAAGGAGGGAAAGTATGATCGATCTGGTAAATGTAAGAAAGAGCTTCGGAGATCTTGAAGTTCTGAAAGATATCAACATTCATATCAATGATGGTGAGATCTATGGGATCATCGGACAGTCAGGTGCTGGCAAATCTACACTGCTGAGATGCATCAATGGTCTTGAGTCCTATGATTCGGGAAGCATTATCGTAGATGAAAAGCCGGTGACATCCAATAAGAAAGAGCTCCGTGAACTGCGCAGGGACATGGGAATGATCTTTCAGAACTTTAATCTTCTGTCACGATTGGATGTATATGAAAATGTAGCACTGCCGATGAAATTCTGGGGGATTGATCCAAAGACACCGGAAGCAAAGAAAAAGATCAGCAATCTGATCAAGCTGGTCGGACTCAGTGATAAGATCCATGCTAAGCCAAGCGAACTGTCCGGCGGACAGATGCAGAGAGTTGCCATCGCCAGAGCTTTGATCAATGATCCAAAGGTCCTGCTGTGCGATGAGGCGACCAGTGCCTTGGATCCGCGTATTACAAAGGAGATCCTGCAGCTTCTGCAGAAAGTCCATGATGAACTTGGCATTACGATCGTTGTTGTAACGCATCAGATGGAAGTTGTAAAACAGCTCTGTGAGAGAGTTGCCTTTCTGAAGCATGGAGTTGTATTGGCCGAAGGAAAGCCGGAGGAGCTCTTTGTTCATCCGAGCGATGATATCAAAAAATTCTTGGGTGAAGAGGGAACAACACTGCCTTCCCATGGTGTCAATATTCAGCTGTTCTTTACGGATGATTCCAATGAACCGGTCATTACAGAAATGGCACGGGAGCTGGGCATTGATTTCTCCATCTGCTGGGCAAAGCTGGAGGATTTCAGAACAAATGTATTCGGCAGTTTAGTTATCAATATAGAAAACAAAGAAAAATTCAAGGTGCTGGAATATCTTGACCAGAAAAATGTAAAGTGGGAGGTGCTGTAATATGTGGGATGTCATTCTGAAAGCAACTGGGGAGACATTGTACATGGTCTTCTTCTCGACATTGATTGCAGTAATATTAGGCATGATCCCGGCAATTATCCTGACGCTGACAGCACCGGATGGCTTGAAGCCGAACCGTGCCGTCTATGGTGTCCTAGATGTTATTGTCAATGTATTCCGTTCTTTCCCATTTATTATTCTGATGGTGCTGGTCATTCCAGTAACACGTGCTCTGGCTGGCAAATCGATCGGTACAACTGCAGCTCTGGTACCATTGACGCTGTATGCTATTCCTTTTATTGCGAGAGTCTTTGAAAATGCACTGCGGGAAACAGATGCCGGAGTCATTGAAGCAGCCAAGAGCTTTGGCGCAACAGACATGCAGATCATTTGGCGTGTCTATATTAAAGAGAGCATTCCTCGTTTATTGAACGGGGTCACGCTGCTGATCATCAACATGGTCGGTGCTTCCGCAATGGCTGGTACGATCGGCGGCGGCGGTCTTGGCGATGTTGCTATCCGCAAAGGATATCAGAGCTATGATATGCAGTATCTGATCGTCACATCGATCATCCTGATCATTCTTGTACAGCTGGTACAGGGCATTGGCAATGCTCTGTATAAGAAGAAGGCATAAGCTTCTATTTCTTTGTCTTGCCGAAAACGAAGCAAATACATTTTGTATTTCACAAAAAAAAGCTAAATTCTTCTTGCAAGTTTCGGGATACAGTTGTATTATTTTTTCGTCCAAAAGGGCTTTAAAAAAAACGGCACTCAAAGCCATTGATTTTAATGCCCTTTTTATTGTTTTTATGGAGAGAAGGAGATAGCGTATGAAGTACATTTTTGTGACAGGCGGTGTTGTATCAGGACTTGGCAAAGGCATCACAGCAGCTTCTTTAGGAAGACTACTGAAGCAGAGAGGATTCAAAGTGATCTCACAGAAATTGGATCCTTATATCAATGTAGATCCAGGAACAATGTCACCATACCAGCATGGCGAGGTCTTTGTGACAGATGACGGTGCAGAGACGGATCTTGATCTGGGACATTATGAAAGATTCATTGATGAAAATCTGAATAAGTATTCTAATCTGACAACTGGGAAAGTATATTGGAATGTTCTTCAGAAAGAAAGAAGAGGAGAATACCTTGGGGAGACCGTACAGATCATTCCTCATATTACCAATGAGATCAAACGCTTTATCTACTCTGTTGGTGAAAAGGCAAAGGCAGATATTGTCATCACAGAGATCGGCGGCACGGTCGGTGATATTGAATCAGAACCGTTTATTGAAGCAATCCGTCAGATCAGTATTGAAAAGCCAAATGATGTCTGTTTCCTGCATGTCACATTAGTACCTTATATCTCCGGATCAAATGAATATAAATCAAAGCCGACGCAGCACAGCGTCAAGGAACTGCAGAACTTAGGTGTCAGACCGAATATTATCATTGCGCGGTGTGACGGCAAACTGCCTGCATCGGTCAAAGAAAAGATGTCTCTTTTCTGCAACGTCAAGCCTGACTGCGTGATTGAAAACATCACCGTTCCTGATCTTTATGAAGCACCGCTGATGCTGGAAAAACAGCACCTGTCTGAGATCGTCTGCCGCGAGCTCCATGTGGATGCCGGCACCATCGACCTGCATGAGTGGAATGAGATGCTGGAGAGGATCCATGGCGCCAACAGAGATGTTACCGTAGCACTTGTCGGCAAATATGTTGCGCTGCATGATGCATATCTTTCTGTCGTAGAATCTTTAAAGCATGGCGGATACGAGAATGGCGCACATGTGCATATCAAATGGGTGGAATCCGAAGATGTCAGCGATGAAACAGCACCGGCGATCTTCCGTGATGTCCAAGGAATCATTGTTCCAGGCGGCTTCGGCGACAGAGGCATTGAAGGAATGATTGCCAGTGCAAAGTATGCCAGGGAGAATAATCTTCCTTATTTAGGACTATGCTTGGGCATGCAGATAGCTACTATTGAGTTTGCCAGAAATGTCTTAGGATATGCCGATGCAAATTCCAATGAATTCAATCCTAGCAGCACGCATAAAGTCATAGACTTCATTCATGGTCAGAGCGATGAGATCGATAAAGGCGGGACTATGCGCTTAGGTGCATATCCATGCGAGATCAAAGTTGGCACGCTGCTGGAAAAGTGCTATGGTGTTGCCAAGATCTCTGAGAGACATCGCCATAGATATGAGTTCAATAATGAGTATAAAGAAGAATTTGAAAAGCATGGCATGATCTTATCCGGTATTTCACCAGATCATTCTTTAGTGGAAGCAGTAGAAAATAACAGCTGTGATTTCTTTGTCGGTGTACAGTTCCATCCAGAATTCAAGAGCAGACCGAACAAGGCTCATCCGCTGTTCAGAGGATTTGTTGAAGCAGCCCTGAAAAAGATCGGCGCATAAGGCATTTATCATGTAGAATAAGTACGGACAGGACAGCACCTGACCGTTTCTTTTTCAAAGAGGAGGACAGCATGGCAGAAACGATTATTGTTCTTGATTTTGGCGGACAGTATAAACAGCTTATTGCAAGAAGAGTCAGAGAGAATCATGTATACTGTGAGATCCTTCCGTATACAACAAGTATTGAAAAGCTTCAGGAGATCAATCCAAAGGGAATTATACTGACGGGCGGACCTGACAGTGTCTATGGGGATGATGCACTTTCCTACGATGCAAGATTGTTTTCTTTAGGGATTCCAGTTTTAGGCATCTGCTATGGTGCTCAGCTGATCGCATATCTATTGCATGGCGAAGTGAAGACTGCTCCGACAAGTGAATATGGCCACGCAGATGTGACCGCTGAAAAGTCATTCCTGCTGCATGATTGGAAAAAACAGTCTACATGCTGGATGTCGCATACAGATTATATTGCTAAAGCACCTGAAGGATTCACGGTAACGGCACATACAGAAGTATGCCCGATTGCGGCCATGGAAGATCCAGAAAAGAAGATCTATGCCGTTCAGTTCCATCCGGAAGTAGTTCATACGGAAGAAGGAAATAAACTGTTCCATACATTTATCTATGATGTCTGCCATTGCGAAGGCACATGGAAGATGGATTCTTTTGTTGAGACATCCATTAAGGAATTGAAAGAAAAGATCGGCCATGGCAAAGTGCTGTGCGCTCTGTCAGGGGGCGTGGATTCCTCTGTCTGTGCCGTTCTTCTGTCAAAAGCCATCGGTAAGCAACTGACGTGCGTATTTGTGGACCACGGTCTGCTGAGAAAGAATGAGGGCGATGAAGTTGAAGCTGTCTTTGGACCGAACGGTCCATATGATCTGAACTTTATTCGTGTCAATGCGCAGGACTATTTTTATGAAAAACTGAAGGGCGTCAGCGATCCGGAGCAGAAGAGAAAGATCATCGGTGCTGAATTCATCAATGTTTTCGAGAAAGAAGCGAAGAAGATCGGCCATGTAGATTATCTGGCACAGGGAACGATCTATCCGGATGTTGTTGAATCCGGTATTGGCAAAGGTGCGGTGATCAAATCGCATCATAATGTCGGCGGTCTCCCGGATCATGTAGATTTTAAAGAGATCGTAGAACCTCTGCGCACATTATTCAAGGATGAGGTCAGACAGGCAGGACTGGAATTGGGCATTCCAAAGAATCTCGTTTACAGACAGCCGTT
>JAAYWN010000037.1 GCA_012516665.1 Erysipelotrichaceae bacterium | reverse complement strand
TTCACAGCTGCAGAATAAATATTGCCGTCATGATCGGACAGTTCTTTGATGATCTGGTACTTGTAATCTTCGTTCATAGAGAGTTCAACCTTTCTCATGATCCTTCACCTTCTTTCTTGGTATAAGAATCATATTCTATAGTACTTGCCTTTTGTGACAATTTCCCTTGATAACTTCTATGACAATATCGCTTGATAACGACACTTATCCCGAACTTTACAAAAAAAGTTGACGAAAGATGATCATTCGTGTTTAATTATACGATAACGTGAGGGAGTAATCAGCTCAGATACGAGCAGCAGATCAACATACTGGTGAAAGCCTGGTCTGCTTTAATTGATGAGACTCATGCATGTTTTTTGGCATGCATGACGCTCCTTAGTGAGTCAGGCATGCCCTGGCTTTTTTCTTGGGAGGGTGCGTATGGCTTGGAATTATTTATTTTTTATCAACAGTGCTGCTTTAGGTGTTGGCTTAGCCATGGATGCTTTTTCTGTTTCTTTGGCAAACGGTCTCAATGAACCGTATATGAAGAAAAAAAGAATGGCAGAGATCGCCGGTGTTTTTGCTTTCTGCCAATGGATCATGCCGATGATCGGCTGGCTGGCAGTCCATACCGTACTGCAGTATTTCACCGCTGCTGAAAAAGCGATTCCTTGGATTGCTTTAGCTTTGCTTGGCACTATCGGCGGCAAGATGCTTTATGAGGGCAGAAAGGGATGCGACCAGGTATGCGTTGAAAAAAAGGTCAGTCGCGGAACGCTGGTCGTACAGGGAATTGCCACTTCCATTGATGCTTTATCAGTAGGCTTTACGATGGCATCGTATGATCTTCTGCAGGCTTTTGTCTCCGCCCTGATCATTGCGGCAGTGACATTTATGATCTGTATCGGCGGATTGATGGTCGGAAGAAAATTCGGTATGAAGCTTGCGGATAAAGCATCGATCTTAGGCGGTGCGATCCTTATTGCCATTGGCCTTGAGATCTTTATTTCAAATATTTTCTGATCTTGGAATCTTTGCCAATGCTTTCCTTACTTCTGTTACAATAAAAATGAGGTGACATCATGTATAAACTTGTTGTATGCGATCTCGATGAAACTTTGATCTCACATGACCGCACGATTTCGCAGGAGAATATCGATGCCGTAAAAGCGGCTTGTGAAGCCGGCGTGAAATTTGTGCCAGCGACAGGCAGGGGATACAATTCTGTGCATGATACTTTGAAAGTGCTTGGTCTGAATCAGAAAGCAGACCAATATACGATCTCTTATAATGGCGGTGCGCTTACCGAAAATAAAGATGATAAGATCCTGTATTTTCAGGGCATTACTTTTTCGGAAGCACAGGCTCTTTACAAGCGCGGCCTGCAGTATGAGCATATCTGCATCCATATCTATACGCCGGATCAGGTCTGGGTCAGAAATTTCTATCCGGAAGAACGTGCCTATCTTGCAGCGCGGCAGCCATGCACAGAGATCTATGGCGATGATATTGACTTTCTGAAGGATAAAGAGATCGTCAAAGCCATATACATGAATGAGGATTATGCATATTTGAAAAGAATTGAAGGAGATATCGCAGACATTATCGGAAAGATGGACGTCTCTTTCTCTTCCAACCGCTATATGGAATTCAATCGGAAGGGCGTATCAAAGGGAAACGGCTTAGAAAGACTGTGCCGTCTGCTGCAGATCGACCTGAAAGATACCATAGCGATCGGTGATAATTTCAATGATCTTTCAATGATCCAAAAAGCCGGCTTGGGCATTGGCACAGCCAACACGATCTCGGCAATGAAAGGATCTTGCGATGCATTGACACAGAATGACTGCGATCATTCTGCTGTTGCCGAGGTCATTCATAAATATATCCTGCAGGATCAATAAAACCATGAGCACGCAGTGCCCATGGCTTATATATACTTTCAGCTAAGCGGAGGGAAAACATTGCTTATAAGCTGAACAGCATATCTTCATAAAGCGGAAGATGATAGAAATTCCGTGAAGCAATTTCTTCATAACGATCGATGTATTTCCGCAGTTCTGCCATTTCAGGCACGACCGTATCGTAGATCTTTTTACCGCACAGGTAATCATCTTTTTCACTGCAGGCTTCTTTCCAAAGCGAGGTCATGCGGTCAACAGATTCATACGTTCCGTCGATCAGCTCTGTCAGCTGAGAAACTCTTTTCGCAGCATACTTCGGTGCTTCTGCACCCTGCATTTCCTGATAGAAATGATATTCAGCGCTCATTGCCGGCAGGACATCTTTTCTTGTCATTTCCAGCATTGTGCGCACTTCGATATCCATCATGCGATCATACTGTTCTTCTAAGATCCGGCGGTTTGCCTCAAGCTCTTTTTCACTGTACACGCCAAGAGATGTGAATAGATGTACGATCTTTTTGTCTTTGAGCACTTCAATAGATTCAATAAAAGATCTGACATTAGGAAGACCTCTGCGCTTGGCTTCCTTGACCCATTCATCACTGTACCCATCACCGGAGAATAAGATCCGCTTATGATCATGAATGATCGACCGGCAGATATCCAATGACTTTTCACGGACATCCTGCAGATACTTGATACCTTTCAGCTGTTCGTAGATCTCATTCAGAGATTCTGCCATGATCGAGCTAAGCACGGTATTTGGGAAAGATGCAGACATGGAAGAACCGAGCATGCGGAACTCAAATTTATTGCCGGTAAAGGCAACAGGAGATGTCCGGTTGCGGTCCGTATTGTCATGGGGAATATAAGCAAGTCCGGCAACTGGATTGAAATCTTCACCGGCTTTTTTCAGCGGCGCTGATTTTCCTTGGGCAAGAGAATACAGGATATCCTCAATATAGGATCCAAGATAGATAGAAATAATGGCAGGCGGAGCTTCGTTGGCACCTAAACGATGATCGTTGCCGGTGCAGGATGCGCTCATGCGCAGCAGCAGAGAATATTCATCCACTGCTTTGATGAATGCGCAGATGAAGGTAAGAAAACGGATGTTGTCTGCCGGCTTTCTGCCTGGATCAAACAAATTCTGCCCATTATCGGTCGTGATGGAATAGTTGTTATGCTTTCCGGAACCATTGATGCCATCAAATGGTTTTTCATGCAGCAGACAGGCAAGATCATGTTTTTCTGCTGTTTTGCGCAGAATGTCCATGGTGATCTGGTTCTGGTCAACGGCAATATTGCCTTCGGAAAATATCGGTGCCAGTTCAAACTGCCCAGGCGCAACTTCGTTATGTTCTGTTTTGGCATAGATGCCAAGTTTCCAAAGCTGTTCATTGACATCCTTCATGAAATCTTTGACACGCATCGGAATCGAACCAAAATAGTGATCATCTAATTCCTGTCCCTTGGTAGCAGGCGTGCCGAACAATGTACGTCCAGTCAGCTTCAGATCGATGCGCTGATCATAGAATTTCTTATCGATCAGAAAGTATTCCTGCTCCAAGCCGACAGAGATCCGACAGCTCTTTACTTCACGGTCGCCGAGAACATTGACTACTTTCGTAGCGGCTGCACTTAAGGCAGACAGAGATTTCAGCAATGGCTCTTTGCGGTCCAAAGCTTCGCCATTATAAGAAACAAACACCGTTGGTATGCAAAGAACTTCTTCCCGAATAAAGACAGGGGAGGTCACATCCCAATAGGTGTATCCTCTTGCTTCAAATGTAGCTCTCAGTCCGCCGGATGGAAAACTGGATGCGTCTGGCTCTCCCTTGATCAGCATTTTTCCTGAAAAGCGAGCAATTGGCATGCCGTTGGCATCTGGTTCAACGAAAGCGTCATGCTTTTCAGCAGTACCGCCAGTCATCGGCTGGAACCAATGGGTGAAATGCGTAGCACCATTTTCCAATGCCCATCTTTTCATGGCATGAGCAATGGCATCTGCTGTGGTACGATCAAGTGTTCCTTCATTCAATACTGTTCTCTTCCACGAATCATAGACTGGTCTGGGAAGACGGTCCTTCATTTCTTCTTCATTGAAGACAAGGGATCCAAATCCTTCAAACGGTGTTGACATGGTATTCATCTCCTTTTATGCAGAAGACTATAAAATCAAAAAAACGTCATGTCAATAAAAAATAATTGCAAAAATGCTAATAAAAAGCAGAAACAATTCATAATATAGAAAAAATATCAAAAAAAACAAAAAATAAAACATAAAATATTTTAAAAATAAAAATCTTGACACGAAGGTATTTTACCTCTATAACGGTAGTATCAAAAGCAAGAACGGGAAAAAGTATTTCCTGCACGGTCTACAGTGAACAGGCGCCAGTGAGAAGCCTCGTGATACGGCAGAAAAGAAAGAACATCCTAACAGCTTCGCTGCTGAAACGTAAGAAGTAAGCAATGACGGACGCAGACCGTTATCTGACTGACCCCGAATTGATTTGCTCGGAGACTAAGCGACTGATGAAGATCAGTAAACTGGGTGGTACCGCGGAGAATAACAGTCCTTCGTCCCTGTATTGGGATGAGTGACTGTTTTTTTGTTAAAGGAGGAATTGCCTTATGTGCGGACTGCTGGTAGCGACAGATGCAAGAACTGATTTTGGTGCATTTAAAAGAGGCCTGGAAACAATGAAGGACCGCGGACCTGATGATGAAAGGATAGAAGCTGTGGATGGCGGCATCATGGGATTTATGCGATTGGCCATCATGGGATGTGACGAAAAAGGCATGCAGCCATTTCATCGGAAAGGAAATGCAGCGGTATGCAATGGGGAACTTTATGGTTTCCGGAAGACCAAGGAAGAGCTGAAGATCGATGGATATGCTTTCCAGTCTGATTCTGACTGTGAATTGATCCTGCCGCTGTATGAAAAATATGACGTCGATATGTTTGCTCATTTGGACAGCGAATTTGCCTGTGTCATCTATGATGCATTATCCGGAAGCTGGATAGCTGCCAGAGATCCTATTGGCATTCGCCCGCTGTTCTATGGCTATACCGATAATGATAGGATCTGCTTCGGTTCAACAGCAGCTTCCCTGATGCCTATAGCAAAAGGGATTTCCCCGTTCCCTCCGGGATGTTATTGGAAAGAAGGAAAGTTCATTGCTTATACACATATTGATCAGCCAGCTAAAACATGCTGCGATGATATGGATACGATCGCACATGAGATCCATGACCGTCTGATCGATGGTGTATGCAAGCGTATGGATGCGGATGCACCGGTAGGGTATCTGCTGTCCGGCGGATTGGATTCTTCTTTGGTATGTGCCATTGCTCAAAAGCACAGCAGTGCACCGATCAGGACCTTCGCTGTCGGAATGGATAAAGATGCGATCGATCTGAAATATGCCAAAGAAACAGCTGAATATATTGGCTCGGATCATACGGAGATCATTATCACGCAGAAAGATGTCATCGATGTCCTGCCGGATGTTGTCAAAGCATTGGGGAGCTGGGACATTACGACGATTCGTGCATCGATTGGCATGTATCTGCTCTGCCGGGCAATTCATCAGAGCACGGATATCAAAGTCCTGTTTACCGGCGAGATCAGTGATGAACTGTTCGGCTATAAATATACTGACTATGCCCCAGATGCAGAAAGTTTTCAGAAAGAAGCAGAAAAAAGAATCAGAGAACTGTATCTCTATGATGTGCTGCGGGCCGATCGCTGTATCTCCAGCAACAGCATGGAAGGAAGGGTCCCTTTCGGAGATCTTGCTTTCTGCCGCTATGTCATGGCAATTGATCCGGAAAAGAAGATGAACCACTATCATATGGGAAAATATCTGCTGCGGCATGCCTTTGAAAAGGATGGTCTGCTGCCGGAAACAATCCTATATCGTGATAAAGCCGCGTTCTCTGACGCAGTGGGACATTCTCTTTCTGATGATCTGAAAGCAGAAGCCGAGAAAAGATACAGCGATCAGCAGTTCGCTGAGGAAAGAAAGAAGTATTCGTGGCATTGTCCATTTACAAAAGAATCACTGATGTATCGTGACATCTTTGAAAAATATTATCCTGGCATGGATCGCATGATCATAGATTATTGGATGCCAAACCAGGATTGGAAAGGCTGTCAGGTCAATGATCCATCTGCTCGCTATTTAGCAAACTATGGTGCAAGTGCATACTGAGGAGGAAAAATATGCTGGATATTCAGATCACATTAAGTACAGAAAAAAAAGAAAAGCCAAAAGATGAAAGTCATTTGGGGTTCGGTCAGATCTTTACGGATCATATGTTTGTCATGGATTATGACAAGGGGACCGGATGGCATGACCCTCGCATTGTTCCTTATGGGCCTCTGGAACTGGACCCAAGCACAGCAGTATTCCATTATGCGCAGGAGATCTTTGAAGGACTGAAAGCATATCGGACATCGAAAGGAATTCAGTTCTTCCGCCCGGATTGCAATGCAGAACGTTTCCAGAACAGTGCCAAGCGCATGTCCATGCCGATCATACCAAAGGAAGATTTCCTGCAGGCATGCTGCAGTTTAGTGAAAATTGAAAAAGACTGGGTACCGTCTGCAGCAGGTACATCCTTATATTTAAGACCCTTCATGATTGCGACGGGAACAGGACTGGGTGTTCATGCAAGCACATCTTACCGCTTTATGATCATTGCTTCGCCAAGCGGAGCGTATTATGCTTCCGGTCTCAAGCCAGTCAAGATCTTTGTCGAAGATCAGTATATCCGTTCTGCACCTGGATTGAGCGGCTATGCAAAATGCGGCGGGAACTACGCTGTCAGTATTCGTTCGGGAGAATTTGCCAAAGAACTTGGCTTTGATCAGGTACTGTGGCTGGATGGTGTCTATCACGAGTATGTTGAAGAAGTTGGATCAATGAATATCTTCTTTAAGATCGATGGCAAGATCTTTACGGCACCATGCACAGGGACCGTCCTGCCAGGCGTGACCCGCCGCTCGGTCATCGCACTGCTTCGTGAACTTGGCTATTCTGTATATGAAGAACAGCTGTCGATCGAAGATGTGATGCGGGCAGGAAAGGACGGCCGTTTGGAAGAAGTATTTGGTACAGGGACAGCTGCAGTGATCTCACCCGTCGGCGTCCTGCGCAAGGATGAGGTTACGATTACGATCAATAACGGAGAGATTGGAACACTGTCAAAGGCAATGTATGACACTCTGACAGATATCCAATGGGGAAGAACAGACAAGCACAGCGATTGGACAATGTCCATCGAATGAAGGGAGAGACCATGGCACAGACGGTTCAGCAGAACACATCTTCATTGATACATGCCAAAAGCTTTCGGGAGGAGGCAGATTCGATTGGAATCAAGCAGATCCCAAGCAATGCACTTTACGGTGTACAGTCTCTGCGGGCAAAAGAGAACTTCCCGATGACGCATGAAAGCATGCGGCCCGAAATGATCAATGCTCTGGCATATGTGAAAAAGGCATGTGCAATTGCTAATGAAAACAGCGGGATACTGGAGAAACGAAAAGCAGATGCTATTGCGGATGCATGCAATGAGATCATCGCCGGCAAATATCATGATGCCTTTATTGTTGATCCGATCCAAGGCGGTGCGGGAACATCAATGAATATGAATGCCAATGAAGTCATTGCCAATCTGGCGGCTGCCTACTCTGGCAGAAGGATCGGTCAGTATGATTGGATCCATCCAAATGATGACGTGAATATGGGACAGTCGACCAATGATGTCATCCCGACAGCGGGAAAGCTGGCGTGTCTGTGGATGCTGAATACGTATGAAAAATCGCTGCAGGAATTGATTCTATCCTGTCAGAAGAAAGCAGATGAATTTTCGGATGTTCTGAAAATGGGACGTACACAGCTGCAGGATGCAGTGCCGATCCGGCTGGGCCAGGAATTTGATGCCTATGCATCCAGTCTGCAGAGAGGTCTGGATCGGATCCGTATGATCTCGCAGGAGATGCATCAGATCAACTTAGGCGGTTCGGCTATCGGCACATGCGTGAATGTTGACAGATCTTATTATTTTATGATCTGCAGCGAACTGTCAAAAGAGACGGGTATCGCTTTTGAACATTGCAGCGATCTTGTTGACGGTACGCAGAATATTGACTGTTTTGCTTCTGTATCTTCAGCTATTAAAGAAAGTGCAATTGCATTGTCCAAGATGGCAAATGATATGCGGCTGCTGTCCAGCGGTCCGAAGACCGGTATAGGAGAAATTGCTCTGCCGGCAAAACAGAATGGCAGTTCGATCATGCCGGGCAAGATCAATCCTGTCATCCCGGAAGTAGTATCTCAGGCTGCGTATAAAGTCATGGGAAATGATGTGACGATCTCCTTGGCATGCGAAGCAGGTAGCTTGAACTGAATGCCTTTGAACCGGTCGTTTTCTATTCTTTGTTTCAATCGATCGATCTGATGAGCAATGCGGTAAATACTTTCCGCATCAACTGCATTGAAGGCATCCAGGCAGATACCGAAAGATGCAGCCGTCTGCTGCATGCGAGCGTTGGCATCGCGACAGCATTGAATCCGATCATTGGTTATGCAAAAGCTGCTTCCTTGGCAAAAGAAGCACTGAAGAAGGGCAGATCGGTCGGTGAACTTGCGGTTGAAAAGGGATATCTGAAACAGGAAGAATTAGAGAAAGTCCTTGATCCTTATCAGATGACAAAGCTGGCCCAATATTCACATAAAGAACAATAATAAATTCGAACAGTAAACAATTTTGTGGATGACAAGTCCTGTATTTAAGGCCTTTTTCTCTTAAAAGTTGTTTCGGTCAATATCAAATGTCGTAGAATTCTAGAAATAGTCGGCCACT
>JAAYWN010000036.1 GCA_012516665.1 Erysipelotrichaceae bacterium | reverse complement strand
TAACCGCTGCTCTCATGAGACATCTATTGATTCGATACAGCAGGAATCATATATGTTATAAAGATCTATACTGCCTTGACATTCCTTTTGTCAATTGCAATCTTGTGAATGGAAGATGTCATAAGCAGTATGAAAGGGAGGGGTTGGACCCTCCTTTTCTGTGGTGCATTAGGCCGGTCGGCTGCTTCTTCTTTCTGTTCAGCCTTCTGCAGATATATTCAGTGAGTATACCTGCCATAACAGAAAGAACAAACGAAATCAGAAATGTCATGAACAGTTCTCCCTTCCAGTCGAAAGAGAACCGACAATTCTATCTACACTGGCATCGCTGATAATCTCCGGAAAACATGCTGTATGACTTTAAGCTTTCAATCATGATCTGACGATCCCCCTTTCTTGCTGTACACGATCCATTTCTGCTTTTAAGCGAAATTGCGGTATTCTATAGATACAGACTTTCTTTAGGGGGTATGCTTTTATGTCTATGACACTGATCCTAGGAATCATCACAAGCATTTATTTATTTCTGTTCCTGCTGCTGAACCACTTCTTTGGCAGAGCCCATTTGAGCAATGGATTTTTGTTTTTTATTTTGATCTGTCTTGTGTTCATCACCCTGTTTGCCTATGCCGGTGAGACTGATAATCAGGTGATCCTATCTTTTCTGATGCTCTGCAGTTTCTTTCTTTTATTTCTGCTGCTCTTTAGTGTCTTTATCATCATTTTCAGAGCTTTGTTCAATGGCATACAGATGATCCGACATGAAGGACTCTCTTTAGCAAATTCATTAAGCCTGATCTTAGGCATTTCCATGATCCTGTTCATCTTGTTCAACTGCTGGATCATGATTGCTTTCCGCGGCGTCAGCAGCAATCTTCTGCTGGACAATACGGTTGCCGTTCTGCTGATCATATCTGATCTGGCAGCTGGATACTTTGTCGTGCTTTACTTCAACTTTTCTTTCGCTTCGTTCTTCTATTCTATCTATCAGCCGCTCCGTGCCGTTCATTACATCATTGTACTGGGCTCTGGATTGATCAATGGAGATACTGTCTCTCCTCTGCTTGCCGGTCGGATCCAATGCGGGATCAAGATCTATCAGAAACAGACAAAGAGAAAAAGAAGACCTGTTGTTCCTAAACTGATCTTATCCGGCGGGCAGGGCTCAGATGAGAAGATCTCTGAAGCACAGGCAATGAAACAATACGCAATAGAACATGGCGTAAAAGAAGAAGATATCCTGCTTGAAGACCAATCAAAAAATACGTACGAAAACATGCTTAATTCTAAGAAGATCATCGAAGCAAGAGAAGCAGATATAAAAAAATGCAGGATCCTCTTCTGCACAACAAATTATCATGTCTTCCGCAGTGCAGTCTATGCCCAGCGGGTAGGTCTCAGAGCAGAAGGCATCGGTGCAGCTACTAAGGGATACTTCAGATATAATGCAACGATCAGAGAATTCATCGCTTTGATAAAACTGCATTGGAAGAAATATTTGATCAAAATGATCCTGTTCATCATGTTATGCTTCGCATTTAGTTTCTTACTAATGTATATGTCTGAACACAGTGAAGAAATACGAGCTTTGCTGCAGTCATTAAATTCGCACTTTAATTGAATTGACGCATCTATTTTTTAAATGATCCAGTTTTATTCGGCGTACATACAGACGTATCCTTTGACCATATAGTTTTATACAAAAAAACTCCCGAAGGAGTTTTACTGGAGCATTGTCATAAGGGAATTCAGTCCCTGTGTAATTAAATAGAACATACTGATGCCGAAAATTGCTGTGATGATAACAGCACAGAGATATTTATTCATCTTCTTGCTGATCTCGACCATGCCCATAATATATGTGACCATAGCAAACAGCATGAAGATGATCACAATGATCACCGAGGAACGCAATGCATTGAGATATGCAGTAATGCTGTACATTGCTGCTGGTGTGTTCATCGATCCCCTCATTGAAATGCTGAATAAGCACATGACCAGAATAGACAGAGCTGGAATTGTCAGCAGCTGCGATGCTTTGCCGAAAGCTTTCTTTCCATCGAACTTTGGTTCTTCTTTGCCAATATACAGAACTAAGAAATATCCTGCATAGATCAATGCAGTAATGACTAATGCATCTGTAAAGGAGCTCAATGCCCACCAATTGATCAGCAGAGCAGCCACAGCTACAACAGATGCCGGCAGGATACCTAAGATATGATTTCCGAAAGGATCTTTGAAGATATCTAAGAATGTCTTGAATTCATCCCATGCAATATTCTTTACAGCCGTCTGCGCACTTTCTTTCGCTGCACTTCCCATTCTGACAAAATCATCTTTCTTCAGTTTGCCATCGTCTCCCAGCAGTACTTTTCCGGCTGCCGTATCCTTGAGCGAATTACCAACATCATTGCCAAGTGAAGGCTCCGCTTTCGTATCTTCCTGCACTGGTTCCGTCTTAGCTTCTTCCTGTACCGGAGCAGCTGTATCTGCTGAAGCAGCTGTATCCGCTGTTTCAGCCGCAGTTTCTGCAGACTGTTCTGCTGGCTTTGCCTCTTCAGCTATCTCTGTTTTATCTTCTTCCTCAGTGACGGGAGTTCCGCATACACCGCAGAATTTTGCACCCTCAGGCAGTTCTGTTCCGCATTTTTTACATTTCATAAAAGTTCGTCCTTTCTTGAAGTATCCCTATTATATTACAAATTGATAGCAATTTCTGCAGACAAATAGTTTATAATAGATTGGTTCAACTAGGAGGTATGCATGTCAAATTATTATTGCTTGAACTGTGGCAGTCTTGTGCCGGAAGGAAAGAAGTTCTGTCCTGTCTGCGGCGAGCCTGTCATTGCCCATAGAACACTGCCTACAGAAAATGTTAAATTCCCTTCTGAAGCAGATACGATCGATTTTGCTCCGCAGCAGGAAACAGCACAGCTGTCCAAACCGCAGGATGATGCAAAAACAATCTCTGTGGAGAAACCAAAGTCAGTCAAACAGAGTTCTGCTGCAGCAGAAAAGAAACCAAGCTTCTTATCACGTATCTTCTTTGAAGAGGTTGAGATCAGTGATGAAGAAGAAGCTGAATTGGAAGCTAAGAAAAAAAATAAGAAAAAGGGAAATCATTCCCATGTACTGCCAGTGATCCTGATCATCATCTTAGGCATACTGATCGGTGCATTTGCTTATCTATATATTGAGAAGCCAGCTTTATTGAATCGCGGTCTGCATAAGATCGGGCTTGGCCTTCCGGGATATTCAGAAACAGCTTCCAGCACGGCATCCGCAAGTGCAGCTTCCACAGCTACACCGACGATCACTGCCGCACCAGCTGCTTCCGCAGCATCCAGTAAAAATCTTGGTTCCTTGACCGTCACACTGGAAAGCATCAACATCCGTGATACGGCTGCAACTACAGGCAATGCTGTTGGCAAAGCAATGCAGGGATCTAAGTACACCGTTCTGGCAACACAGACGGGAGAAGGATACACATGGTATGAGATTGGTCAGGATCAGTGGATCGCTGACAGCAATGGTGAATGGGTCTCTTATCAGGCAAACTAAAAAATACTGTGAAACAGATTAGATCTTACAATCTGTTCACAGTATTTTCTTTTACTTCTTTGTAACGTCTTTTTCCTGATTGATCTCTGTCAGCTTATCGGTCAGCTGTGTTTCAATACGGGCAAGTTCCTGTTCAGCAGCCTGTCTCTTTTCATGCCCATCCTTCTGGATCTGCATGACTTCATCCAAAGTATTGATCAGCTGTTCATTGGTATGCTGAAGTGTTTCGATATCAACAATTCCTCTCTCGGACTCTTTTGCTGTATCAACAGTTGCCTGATGCAGCGTATCCGCATTTTTCTTCAGCAGTTCGTTGGTCATATTGGTGACTTCTCTCTCCGCCTCCATAGCCTGCTTCGAATGCGTGATGCCTAGAGACAGTACGATCTGATTCTTCCACAGCGGAATTGTATTGACTAAGGTCGACTGGATCTTTTCGGTCATCAGTGTATCGTTATTCTGCACTAAGCGGATCTGCGGCGCCATCTGGATCGAGACCTGTCTTGTCAATTCCAGATCATACAGTTTCTTTTCAAAACGTACGCATGCCTGCTGCAGATCATTTGCTTCCTGAGCATCTTCCGGCAGTCCTGACTGCTTTGCTTTAGCGATCATCTGCGGCAGCTGATTTGTGCGGATATCTTCCAGCTTCTTTCGGCCAGCCAGTATATACATTGTCAGTTCTTTGGTATTGGTCGTATTTCTCTGATAAAGTTCATCCAATAAGGAAATATCTTTCAGCAGCGAGATCTGATGATCTTCCAGCATGCCGGCAACCTTATCTACATTCTGCGAGGCCTTGTCATAGCGAGCCTTCATCTTAACGACCGCATCGCCGCCCTTATCAAACAGTCCGGCAAAGAATCCTTTTTTCTCTTCTTCTCCGCTGTCCTTTAGATTTCCGACCAGGTCTGTCAGCAGATCGCCGATCTCCCCAAGATCCTTTGTACGTACACTGGACAGAGCCGTATCTGAGAAATCTGATACTTTCTTCTGAGCTGCCGCACCGTATTCCAATACCGTATTGGATTCTGTGATGTCGATCTTCTTGGAAAATTCATTGACCGTATTCTTTTCTACATCTGTCAGACGGTCCTCATTGATCGGATCTTTTACGACTGTTTTCTCGGCAGGGTCTTCTGGATTCTGGGTCTCGTTTTTTTTCGCTTCCAGTGAATCAAGCTGCTTTTTATTTTCTGTTTCAAGCTCTTCCGGAGTCAGTGTGAGATTGATCTCCGGCTCGGCCTGCGCCTGTGTTTTTGTATCATTTTCTGCCATGGGTTCTATCCTCTGTCTTTCCTCTTATGATGTACTTGAAAGTATATCATCATTCGGGAATGCATGGCTATCTGATTTGCATTGAAAAAGCCTGTTTTCAGCAGGCTCTTCTACTTTTTCAATAAACTGGCAAGATCATTCAGCGAAGATTCTTCCATCTGCTTTGGTGCGGTTACTTTGATGGTGAAATTAAAATCCGTGCTGATGAGCTCGCTCATGTCATCATTTGGATTCTGGACAAGTCTCTCTGACTGTTTCAGGATCGCTTCTTCCACTAAGTTCCTTGCCAAACGGCCATTGCCGGCTTCTGCTGCATTGATCGACTGTACTTTTTCAAAGTATGTCTGCAGCTGAGGAAGCACATCTGCTTTCACCGTATATCCTTTGTCCTTTGCCTGGATCTCCAAGATCTTTGTCAATTCTTCACCGGTATAATCCGGGAAGTCGATCAGGTTTGGAAAGCGCGACTTCAGACCGGAATTAGATTCCAGGAAACCAGCCATTTCTTTTTTATATCCTGCTAAGATAACGATCAGATTGTCACGATTATCTTCCATTGCTTTGACCAATGTATCGATGGCCTCTAGGCCGAAAGAATCGTCTTTGCTGCGATACAGTGAATATGCTTCATCTATGAATAGGACACCGCCCATGGCGCTCTTGATCACTGACATTGTCAATGGTGCTGTCTGGCCGACATACTGAGCAACTAGATCTGCTCTGGTCACTTCCACAAGCTGTCCTTCGCTCAATGCACCGATTGCCTTCATATACCGTGACAGCAGTCTGGCAATTGTTGTCTTGCCCGTGCCTGGATTGCCGGTAAAAATCATATGCTTTGAGATAGAAGCTGTTTTCATTCCCTGCTCTCTGCGCTTCTGCTGCATGGCAATGTTCGCCTGCAAGGCAGAAATATACTTTTTGACTGTATCCAGTCCAACGATTTCTGACAATTCTTTATTGATCGCAGTGAGCTCCTCACTGCTTGTCTTTTCCCGGGAAAGTTTGATCTGTTTTCCATGCACAGACGCGCATGGAACATCATTTATTACAGAAGCTGCGACCGTTTCCTGATTGCCTAAGTTCTCCTCCAGCACTGCCTGTGTCAAGGCAATATAAAAATCACGATAGATATCCGCAATCGCCTCTGCCCCTCTGGTCTTATCAAAATGTGCATGGGCCCAATCCTGTACATCCTGGTCGATCTTCAGTGTGATCTTCAGCTGCTGTGAAGCCTTTTCAATCAATTCATTCTTTTTCTGTTCAATGATCGCATTGACTGCATCTTCATCCAGCGGCTTGAACTGCACTGTATCTAAGACGTGATACATAAAGTCTGCGCCAAAAGCATCCTGCACTTTGGCTGGTTTCCCCGAAGTAATAAAGACCAAGTACTTTCCTTCCGCATGCAGTTCATCCACGGAATCTTTAACTAATCCTGTCTGATTCTCGACTAAGATCCCTTTCGCCAGAACATATCTCTTCGATAAGACAAATTTTCCTTCGACAGCCAATGAATTCAGCATTCTTAAAAAAGATGGAAAACCTGTTTCAAAATTTTCAAAGCAGATAACAGATCCTGTTCCGCTCAATGCTTCATATAAGTCCTGCAGAAAGATCTGTTCCTGTGCCCCTGAAGTATAGCGGGACATATCAATTGTATCGACTTCACCAGATGGAAACAGTGCATGCGTGCATAGACTGTCGGCGATTGCTGTAATCGTGCCATGTCGGCCCGTACCTTCCGGTCCGCTGACCAGAATAATATTTTTTGCTTTGCCTGGTTCTGTTCCCATGACATATGGTCTGCGGAACGCCGTCACCAGGTTCTGAACAGCTTCGTTCTCACCTTTGATCTTCTGACTGACCTCGGTATAAGTATCATCAAAGATCTTCTTTGTATCCGGATCTGCCTGCTTTTCTTCTGTCTTGATTCCATAGTCCCTCTGCAGATTGGTCTCCATCTCTGAAAGTTCCTGGTCAGTGACCCCGATCGGATTGATCTCCTCCGTCTGTTTGGTCAGATCTGCCAGATCTTTCTGCTGTTTCTTTAAGATCTGCTGCAGGGCATCTATCGCATCATTGCTTTGTTTTAAAGTACTTGTTTCATCGTTCTTGTTCTCAAGATCAATATTGTCACTGTCGTTTTTTTCATACGCTCTCTTTGTCCCAAGGACTTCTTTCATCAAGCGTTCTTTTTCTTCTCTGCGACGATCATCATTCATGAGACTGGCCCTCTTGGCTCTGTGCTTTCATCTGATCTCCTGTCAGGCCATCCTTCTGCAGCAATGCTTCCAAAGTAGAAAGATCCGCAGATAGATTCATCATATCTGCATCTGTCATCGATGAAATGATGGTGCGCATTGCATCATTGATCAGATGGATCGTTTTCGTCAGCTTATCTTTCACCGGCTGATAGTTCTCATCATATTTAGCATCCTGCAGATTAACGAACTGCTTCAGTACGCGGATCAGGATCGGCAGATAGTAATCATACAGCTTTGCCAGCTTCCCCTTGGACTTAGGAAATTTCAATTCCAAGTTCTGGATCTGGGTCAGCAGAGAATTTGTTTCATACAGACCGTTGGTGATCTCCTCATCCGGAATATCATTGTTTAAAGCATTGATTGTATCAATATAATACTGCGCATTCTTTTCCAACGGTTCCTGCGGTGCCGCCTGCTGCTTTGGTGCTGCATCCTGCGGCTGGCTCTCAGATACTTCAGCATCAAAGACATCTGTTTTCTGTTCTGCCTTGGCCATCGAAGCAAGCTTTTCCATGATCTCCTGATAAGAATCCGGATATCTCTGCTCAAAGTCATCCAAGCTGCAGATATAGGTGCCATCCCGATATACATCTAAAGACCTTAAAGATGCATACGTAGAAGTATGGACTCTCAGATCCAGCGAAGTGCCGATATGAAGAACTCTTGAACTGCGAAAATAGGATCTTAAATAGACATTGATCTTGGCAATATCTGCCGCTGACATCGCATTATTCCGACCTGTACGGCGAAAAGAAGAGGTGCGCTGATAGCCTCTCTGGTATGCATCATCTGATTTTTTGTTGGCTGCATTGCTGGCGGCAACCGCAATTGCCACGATAATAGCAATCACCACAATGATCGGAAGCAGGATTGAAATGATCGAGCCGCCTACGCCGCCAAAAATAAAGAATAAAAATAGAAATATCCACCACCCGTTGTTTTTTGAGCTTCTCATTTTATTACCTCTTAAATCTCCAAAATTATAGCATAGCTCCCGCAGTTATTGATGGGATCTGCTAAGAAAAGGGGAACATTTCCTATTCGAAATGTTTCCCTCTGCTGTCAATTATCTTCTTTCGTTTCTTCTGCTGTTCCTAAGCGCCACATTTCAGAATATGACAGAAAAGCAATGGAATCTGCGTTTATCTTTGCCTGATTTCTCTGCCTTTTCACATTGCCATCATGTTCCGTCTTCAGGATCGTCTTATTGACCATATATTGTACATACAGAACCTTTTTCAGCACAAGCCAATGTACAACATACTGATAGATCTCCTGTGTACGATCTTCCAATGTCGGAAGCTTTTCTATCGCATCCGCTTTTTCTTCTTCGGCCGCCTGATAGGCAATTTTCTTCAATTCATCGTAGTTCGTGAATACCTGCCGGTCCAGATTTCGCTGGATCGCGCCTGCTTTTTCCGCAAACATCCGGCTGAATGTGCTGCTGATCTCTGTGCTGCTTTCCGCTGTGATCGATACAAGCTCATTCTTTACTTCAGCGAATTCACTGCCTGGTTCCGTCAGACAGTAGTACATGCCTTTGCCATAGAGATAATTCTCTTTGGAAGGCGGAAGGATCAGCAATGCTCTGCCTTCCCCATCTTCATGTTCCGCATAAATGATATACGGTGTGATCAAAGGCCGGCTGCTCAGTTTGAAGACATCCTTATAGCGGATGATCTGGTTGCTGACAGCATCCTTACTGATGGCATGTTTCAGATCCGTTATGATCTTAGCATCCTGTTCTTCTTCCAGAATTGTTTTGAAAGCATCTTTTAAAACAGGCTCCAGATCCTCCTCATGAAGGCTCAGATAGTCTTCCAGATAGCCATTGAAAGTACAATCACTTCCTTGCTTTCTTTCATCAATTTTTTCATTGAGAATCTCACAGACAGACATAAACTCTCCTTAAATATCATTTTCTATATTATAATCTTTTTGATAGCAGAATCAGCAAAAATCAAACTAAATCTAAAAGGAGCCTTTATGAACAGTGACAAAAAGAAATGCTATGCGTATGCAGAAAAACTATTGGAAATGAAGCCTTGGCTGAAATTCAGTGACCAGGATTGGATCCTGATCAGCCGCCCCGATGAAAGCACGGATGACCCAAATATGTCTTTTGCATTGCCGGACAATGATCTCATTTACAATATTTTGGGCAATGCAGGAAAAGTCTATGGTGTCGCTCTTTATCATGGCGAGATGGGCCTGCGCAGTCTTCTGGCGGCCAGTCAGGAGGCTGAAACGGAAGCTGCTTATCTTAATCTTTCCGGCAGTCAGGAATGCATCACGCTGTATTTTGATCCCGTCAAGACCATTCTGGAACAGACTTTTGCGGATTGCCTGGAACCTGAATATCTAGATAAGAAAGGAAAAGTCCCTTACTTTGTAGAGTTCACCCCCGGCTATTTCCCGCATAAGCCAAAAGGCACAGCATACAAGAAGACTGCGGCAGCCCTGAAAGATCTCCTTGCTGTACTGAAGCAAGAAGAGGAAGAAGACTTCTTTGCCTTAATGGACAGTGACCATAATATTTTATCCGCATCCATATTTGATGATGAGCATGGCGAGGATATTTCCTTGTCTGAAGTCCCTCATCCAGTGTCTTCGCTCTATGCAATGAAACTTCCTGTCCTTACGGATGAAGAAGTGAAGAGCCTGACAGCGGGAAAAAAGAATAAGGATGGCCTGCTGATCATTGACAGCTGCTACACACAGCCTGTCATGAATAACGATGATGTAGCAATCATGCCAAAGATCCTTATGCTGATCGATGAAAAAGGAATGATCATCGAGATGCGGGCCCTCTCTCCAGATGATGACCTCCACCAGCAGCTCTTCGGTGCATTAAAGAGCTTTATTGCAAAGAAGGGGATTCCTGGAATTGTCGGGTGCCGCAGAGATGATCTGATGGCTATCCTCGATCCATTCTTTGCGGCGATCAATCCAGGAATGGCATCCAATATACCATGGAAAGAAGTTGATTCCATC
>JAAYWN010000035.1 GCA_012516665.1 Erysipelotrichaceae bacterium | reverse complement strand
AATCGAACTCAACGCCCTGTCCGATCCGAATTGGCCCAGAGCCCAATACAATGATCTTCTTTTTCTTAGAAGAAATAGATTCATTTTCTTTTTCATATGTACTGTAGAAATAAGGTGTTGCGGATGTAAACTCACCCGCGCATGTATCGACCATCTTGTAGACCGGTGTGATGCCGTTCTTCTTTTCCAGTTCATAGAGGTCAAGCTCTTTCATGTGCCAGTTTCTAGCAATATAAGAATCTGCGAAGCCATTCTTCTTGGCCTTTCTCAGCACCTCTGTATCCTTTGGTTTGGCCAGGACTTCTTTCTCCAGATCAATGATCTTCTTCAGATGGGCCAGATACCAAGGATCAATATGCGTAAGCTGCTGAACATCGCTCATCGGATAGCCATTGCGGATCCATTGAGCAATCGCAAAGATCCTCTCATCATCTCTTGCCTTGATCTTGAGATACAGTTCTTCTTTGCTTGCTTTATGAAATTCCTTCTTTTCAATATGATCTACTTTGATCTCCAAGGACCGCACTGCTTTGAGAAAAGATTCTTCAAACGTACGTCCGATGGCCATGACTTCACCCGTTGCTTTCATCTGGGTGCCAAGCTGACGATCCGCATTCGGGAACTTATCGAAAGGAAGCCGCGGAAATTTTGTCACAATGTAGTCCAAGGCCGGTTCGAAGCAGGCATAGCTTGTCTTGGTGATTGGATTGATGATCTCATCCAGGCCCAGGCCCACTGCCAATTTTGCGGAAATGCGGGCAATCGGATAGCCTGTTGCTTTCGAAGCCAAAGCAGAAGAGCGGGATACTCTCGGATTGACTTCAATGACATAGTATTTAAAGCTGTTAGGATCCAAAGCCAGCTGGACATTGCATCCGCCGCAGATATGCAGGGCACGGATGATCTTCAGTGAAGCATTTCTCAGCATCTGATTCTCACGGTCCGTCAATGTCTGCACCGGTGCGGTCACGATCGAATCACCGGTATGGATACCGACAGGATCTAAGTTTTCCATATTGCATACCACGATGGCATTGTCATTGGCATCGCGCATAACTTCATATTCAATTTCTTTGTAGCCGGCAATAGACTGTTCCACCAAGATCTGATGGACCGGTGACATCTTCAGGCCAGTATCCGCAATATGTTTTAATTCTTCTTCATTATGAGCAAACCCGCCGCCGGTACCGCCTAAAGTATAAGCCGGACGGATGACCAGCGGATAGCCTTCGTGATCAGCAAAAGCAACGGCATCAGCGATCGTATGACAGATAGCCGATTCCGGCACCGGTTCCTGCAGTTCATTCATCAGAGAACGGAATCTCTCACGGTCTTCCGCCTGATTGATCGCGTCAATATCTGTTCCCAATACTTCTACCGAGAATTCATCCAGGATGCCATCCTTAGCAAGTTCAACGACCAGATTCAATCCCGTCTGACCGCCTAAAGATCCTAAGATCGCATCCGGTCTTTCTTTAAAGATGACTCGTTTGGCAAATTCCAGAGTCAGCGGTTCAATATAGACTCTGTCCGCAATGGCAGAATCTGTCATGATCGTTGCCGGGTTGGAATTGATCAGGATCACTTCATAGCCTTCTTCGCGCAGAGAAGTGCATGCCTGGGATCCAGCATAGTCGAACTCAGCAGCCTGACCGATGACAATTGGGCCAGAACCTATGACCATGATCTTGTGAATATCTGTACGCTTAGGCATTCTTTCTGCCTCCTTCCATGAGCTCCATGAATTCATCAAACAGATAGCGAGAATCCTGCGGTCCGGCATTGGCTTCCGGATGATACTGTACCGCAAAGCATGGGGCATCAAGATGACGTACCCCTTCGCAGCTTCCATCATTCAATGCCTGATGGCTCATTTCCAAGCGGGTCGCATTCAATGAATCAATGTCGACCGCAAAGCCATGGTTCTGCGAAGTGATCTCAATCTTTCCTGTCGCAAGATTTCTGACGGGATGATTGGCACCGCGATGGCCGAACTTCAATTTATACGTCTTTGCGCCGGATGCCAAGGCGATCAGCTGGCAGCCTAGGCAGATTCCGAACATCGGCACTTTTCCAATCAGCTGACGGATCGTTTCAATCGATCCAGTGAGATCAGCGGGATCGCCAGGCCCATTGGAAAGCAGGATGCCATCCGGATGAAAAGAAAGGATCTCCTGCGCACTTGTATCATAAGGGACAACGATCAGATCGCATCCCCGTTTAGACAATTCCCGCAGAATGCTCAGCTTGACGCCAAAGTCCATCAGGACGACTTTCTTTCCGCGTCCTGGGATCGGATAGACATTCTTCGTTGAAACACGAGCGGCCTGATCATGCAGATAATCCGCTTTTCTGCACTTTTCAGCGCAGCCAGCGATCTCTTCTTCCGTATTGCAGAAAACTGCTTTCAAAGTACCGAGCGAACGGATCTTTCTGGTCAATGCTCTCGTATCAAGACCATAGATGCCTGGGATCTTCACCCGTTTTAAGTATTCATCGAGATCTTCCTGGCAGCGGAAGTTGCTCGGTACTTCGCACAGATCCTTGATTACAAAGCCAAAGACGGCAGGTTCAACGGATTCATTGTCATCATGATTGATTCCGTAATTGCCGATCAGAGGATATGTCATCATAACAATCTGACCGCAGTAGGAATTGTCCGTCAGAATCTCCTGATAGCCCGTCATTGAAGTATTGAAGACAAGTTCGCCAATATGAAACATGTCATAGCCAAAGCCTTCTCCTTCATAGCTTGAGCCATCTTCCAGTACTAGATATCTCTTCATTTTTTCTCCTTATAGACCGTCTGTCCATTGACAATGGTCTCTTTGACTGATGCCTGTACCGTTCTTCCAGCAAACGGTGTATTTCTTCCTTTTGAGAAGAATCCCTGAGGATCGATCTTTGCGGTATGCTTGAGATCCGCTAAGATCAGATCGCTCTTCCAGCCTTCTTCAATGCGTCCCGTCCGGTCCAGACCGAACCTGGCTGCCGGTGCTTCTGACATCCAATAGACAAGCTGTGCCAATGTCCATCGTTTTTCTTCGGCGACAAATTCTGTATACAGCAGAGGGAAGCTTGTTTCTAAGGAAACGATACCAAACGCAGCATCTGCCATTGACTTATCTTTATCCTGGATTGTATGCGGTGCATGATCGCTGGCGATGAAATCTAAGGTGCCATCTTCCAATCCCTGGATCAGGGCCATGCGGTCCTCATGTGTGCCAAGCGGCGGATTCATTTTCCAGTTTGTTCCCTGCACATCTGTGTTTTCCAGCAGAAGATGATGTGCCGTCACTTCAGCACTGACATTGGCATGATCCTTCTTTGCCTTACGGAGATAAGCAACGCTCTGCTCACTGCTGATATGACAGGCATGATAGCAGCCATGGATCCTGACGGCTGTCGCCAGGTCTCTTTTCAGCGGTCCGCTCTCACACTCACTGGGGATCCCAATCCAGCCCATTTTTTCAGCATAGGCGGATGCACGCACGCTGGCGCCTTTTTTTCGATATTTCATATCTTCTGTATGACAGGCAATCAGCAGATCTTCCTTCTCGGCGATCTGCAGTGCTTCTGCCATAATGACCGGATCATTCATGCCGGTACCATCATCAGAGAACCACCTCACGCCTAATTCTTTCATCTGCGCAAGCGGTGCAATTTTTCGGCCTGCCTGTGAGACCGTGATCGGCCCGCATGGATACGTGTTCACGATAGATTCACGTTTGATCAATTCTGTATATATCTGCATCTTTTCATATGTATCAGGACAGGGGATCACATTAGGCATTGCAAAGATCGAAGTAAAGCCGCCATGTGCTGCTGCCTTGGTCCCTGTCCGGATGGTTTCCTTTTCCTCATGGCCAGGCTGGCGCAGATGGACATGCACATCGACCAATCCCGGCAGGACCGTCAATCCCGTACCATCGATCTCTTCATATGATCCTGCGATCTCCTCAGCGATCTGCAGAATAGCTTTCTCATCAAACAGGACCTGTACTTTCTGCAGTCTGTTGTGGTACAGTACCTCCGCATTTCTGATGATCCTTTTCATTTTGTTCCCTCAGCAAAGTCCTTATATCCAAACGCTCTTTTGATCACTGCCTTGCGCACCAGAACGCCATTGGCCATCTGTGCAAAGATCCTGCTCTTGGGTGCTTCTACCAGATCGCTGTCAATTTCAATACCGCGGTTGACCGGTGCCGGATGCATGATGATCGCCGTTTTCTTCATCTTTTCATAACGCTGTTTCGTCAGACCATACTGCTGCAGATATTCCTCATTGCTCATCTGGCTCAGCGCAGCGCCTCTTTCTTTCTGGATCCGCAGCATCATGACTACATCTGCCTGCGGCAATGCCTCATCGAAGTCGACCATTTCATATCCTGGCCGCTGCCATTCTTTTGGTCCGCAGAACTTTACTGTACTGCCGAATTCTTCCAAAGCGACCTTGTTGGAGCTGGCCACACGGCTGTGGGAAATATCACCGCAGATCAGCACATTGAGATGCGAAAGTGTATGAAATTCCTGCTGCATGGTCAGAAGATCCAATAGGCATTGCGTCGGATGATCGCCAGCTCCGTCCCCAGCATTCAGGATCGGAATATTGATATTTTCTAGTTCCTTGTAATAGGCATCCTTGGAATGACGGATCACAATGGCATCATAGCCAATGCTCTCCAATGTTTTGACCGTGTCATAAAGACTTTCTCCCTTAATAACGGAAGAAGTGCTTGTTTGAATGTCGGCGACTTTGCAGCCGAGCTGCAGCTCTGCAGATACAAAACTGTAATGGGTGCGGGTCGATGCTTCAAAAAAAAGATTGGCAACGAGAGCCTTTGAACAAGGCAGCTGCCAATCTGAATGAGAAACATGAAATGATGACGCATCATCAAGAATATGAAGAATATTATCCGTAGAGAGATCGTGCATTGAGAGAAGTGAATTTTTGTTCATACGTCCTCCTATTTGCTCAAAAAAAAGGGTTCAGATAGCCAAATGCTTCCAACAACCTTTTTTCTTCTAAAAGATAATAGCATACTGCTTTTAAAATACAAGAAGTGTTTTTATGAAAATACTTTCATTTCTGTTTCTGATGCGAGTGCGGATGTGCCTGATCTACTGCTTTGCGCAGACGATCCTGGGTCACATGCGTATAGATCTGGGTCGTCGACAGATTCTCATGTCCCAAAAGTTCTTGCACCGTGCGAAGATCAGCACCATTGTCCAGAAGATGCGTAGCAAAACTATGGCGGATCATATGCGGATGGAGATGGAATGGGATGCCGGCTTTTTCACCGCCCAGAGAAACAACTTCTTCAATGGAACGTGAAGTGATCGGTCGGCCATGCTGATTCACGAACAGGATACCGTGTTCTTCTGTCTTATTCATATACACCGGACGTACTTCTGTCAGATAAAGCTGGATCAGCTGTCCGCAGCGCGGATAAAAAGGGATCATTCTTTCTTTGCTTTCCTTGCCTAAGACCGTGAGGAACTGTTCTTTCAGATCGATATCTGCGATCTTCAGTCCCGCACACTCCGAAACACGCAGGCCGCAGGCATACATCACTTCGACCATTGTCCGATTGCGGATCTCACTTGGTTCACTCAGATCAAAACTATCCAGCAGCATCTCCATCTGATCAAAAGTCAGATACTCCGGCAGCCTGCGGTGCGTTTTTCCCCCATGGAACATCCGCACAGGATTTGTCTCAATGCCTTCAGAACGATTCAGATAACGGTAAAAACTTTTTAAAGAAGAAAGATTTCTGGCAAACGAAGCATTCGACAGTTTTGTACCGCCGATCTCGCCGCTCCGCAGTGCCGTAATATATTCACTGATATCTTCTTTGGCTACTTTATTCAGATCATCAATATCTTTCTCTGCCAAGTATGTCAAAAAACGTTCAATATCACGCCGATAGGCATCCTGCGTATCCTTGGACCCCGTCCGTGACAAAGATACATGATTCAGAAAGCGATCCAGACATTCTTCAAAGCTGCCCGCCATCGATCATCTCCTGAAGGATCTTCAGCGACTGCGGTGCATAGGCATTCTTCCGATCTTTTTTCTTTGCATCACTGTTCAGATGAACAATACCAAAATTAGCATTCATCGGCTGAAAATGCTTGGCATCCGCATGGCTGATGTAATAGGACATTGCACCGATCATGGTCTCATTGCCTGGTCTGACTGGTTCTTCGTCCTTCATGATATGCGCCAGATTGATCCCCGCCAGCAGACCTGAGGCTGCACTTTCCACATATCCTTCAACGCCTGTCATCTGTCCGGCAAAGAACAGATCATTGCGCAGCATATACTGATATGTATCCAGCAGGACAGCAGGCGAATTGATATACGTGTTGCGATGCATGACACCATATCTGACAAATTCAGCATTTTCCAATCCTGGCACCATCCGCAGGACTCGCTTCTGCTCGCCCCATTTCAGATGTGTCTGAAACCCAACAATATTGTAAAGGGAAGCTTCTGCATTATCTTGGCGCAGCTGCACCACAGCATACGGCCTCTTTTTTCCTTTCTGCTCCAGGCCAACAGGTTTCATTGGTCCAAACAGCAGCGTATCTCTGCCTCTTTTCGCCATCACTTCAAAAGGCATACAGCCTTCAAAGACCTTCTGGTCTTCAAAGCCATGCACCTCAGCTGTCTCGGCGGTGATCACTGCTTCATAGAAAGCATCAAATTCTTCGCGATTCATCGGACAGTTGATGTAATCTGCTTCCCCTTTATCATAGCGGCTCTTCTTATATGCAATTGACATATCGATTGAATCAGCGGTCACGATCGGAGCCGCTGCATCATAAAAGTAGCAGTATTCACTGTTGATCAGTCTGCCGATAGCATCCGTGATAGCTTGGGACGATAACGGTCCGGTCGCAATAATGCATGGCCCTTCCGGTATCTCCGTGATCTCTTCATGGATCACTTCAATCCGCGGATCTTTGCTGATTCTGTCGGTAACATCCTTTGAAAACTTTTCGCGGTCCACTGCCAAAGCAGATCCAGCTGGGACTTTATTTTCATCTGCACATGTCATGATCAAAGAACCGATCGTACGCATTTCTTCTTTTAAAAGACCTACAGCATTTGTCAGAGCATCCGATCGCAGCGAATTGGAACAGACCAGCTCCGCAAAGTCCTGACTGTGATGAGCGGGCGAGTATTTGATAGGCTTCATCTCATAGAGCTTGACCGAGATACCTCGTTCGGACAGCTGATACGCTGCTTCGCATCCCGCTAAGCCAGCTCCGATCACCGTAGCTTTCTGCATGCCTTAAGCCTCTTTCTTCTTTTTCGGCGAAGCTTTCTTGGTCGTCTTTTTCACCGTTTTCTTTACTGCTTTTTTCGCGGTCTTCTTGACCGTCTTTTTCTTTTCTGTTTTTGCGGCTGCTTTATCCGCTGCTTTTTTCTTATCTTCTTTCGCTTTATAGCGATCCTGCTTAGAAATGATGCGTTCCCCTTCTAAGTTCTCCATATAATGGCACTTTGGAAAATTGGAACAGCCGAGGAAGTAGGTCCCGAACCTGCTCTTGCGCTTTAGCAGTTCAGCACCGCATTCAGGGCACATCTTACCTGTCGGCTCCGGCTTCTCTGCATTCGGCTTATCCAGCTGACGCGTATATCTGCACTTTGGGAAATTTGCACAGGAAATGAATTTGCCAAAACGTCCATTGCGATAAACAAGCTCTCCGCCGCATTCTGGACATACTTCGCCAACTTTCTCCAGTTCCAATTTTTCCATATTGTCATAGGCATGATCCAGCAGCGGCTGGAACTTGCCGTAGAAGTCTTTCAGCATCGGCACTTCTTCTGCTTTGCCATCTGCAATCTGATCCAGTTCGCTCTCCATCTTTGCTGTGTAATCAACATTAATGATCGTATTGAAGAACTCATCCAGTTTTTCGGTCGTCAAAGTTCCCTGCTCTGTCGGACGGAAGACCTTTGTCCGGGTCGATTCAGAAGCGCGGTCCAAGGTGACATATCCTCTTTCCTGGATCGTATCAATGATCATGGCATAGGTCGAAGGACGTCCGATCCCATCTTTTTCCATCTCTTTGATCAGGGATGCTTCAGTATATCTCTTCGGCGGTTCAGTAAAGTGCTGGTTCTGCTTGACCTGCTTTGGTTCCAGGACTTCCTTTATTTCCATTTTCGGCAGCAGTGTATCCTTGGAAGAATCATATTCCTTGTAAACACTTAAGAAACCATCAAAGGTCATGGTCTTGCCGTTGGCTGCCAGATCATATCCATTTCTGCTGAGGATCACAACAAGGCTGTCAGAAGTTGACGGTGCCATTTGCGAAGCAAGGGCTCTGGCATAGATCAATTTGTAAAGACGGTACTGCTCGTTGGTCAATGAGCCTTTGATCATTTCCGGATCATGATCAAGCGTGGTCGGGCGAATTGCTTCATGCGCATCCTGCGCTCCCTCATCATTCTTTGCATGGTATGTCTTGCCAAGATACTTTTTTCCGTACTTCTGTTCAATCAGATCTTTTGCCTGATCCATAAAGACATCCGACAGTCTGGTACTGTCTGTACGCATATACGTGATCAGACCTTCCTGCCCATTGCCAAGATCAATGCCTTCATAAAGCCGCTGGGCAATCGACATGGTGCGCTTAGCAGAGAAACCTAACTTTGTTGAAGCTTCCTGCTGGAGGGTCGAAGTAATGAACGGTGCCTGCGGTCTGCGGGCACTGCTGCTGGTACGGATATCCGTTATTTCAAAAGAACCATTGCAGGCATCATATGCCTTCTGTGCTTCTTCACTGTTATGCAATTCGGCTTTTTTGCCATGAATCTTTGAAAGCCCGGCATTGAATTCCTGGCCGTCTTTTTCAAACACTGCATCCAAGGTCCAATATTCTTTCGGATCAAACGCATTGATCTCTTTCTCTTTTTCAACGATCAGCTTCAAAGCAACAGACTGTACACGTCCGGCAGATTTTGAACGGATCTTTGAATGCAGAAGCTTTGACAGCTTAAAGCCGATAATACGATCTAAGATACGGCGAGTCTCTTGTGAATGCACAAGATCCATATCAATTGTCCGCGGCTTCTTAAATGCAGCAATCACCGCATTCTTCGTAATTTCCTGAAAGGTCACACGATCTACATCATCTTCCTTCAGGCCCAGTTCTTCTGCTAAATGCCATGAGATTGCTTCTCCCTCACGATCCGGGTCGGTCGCAAGATAGACTTTGTCAGCCTTTTTAGCTTCACTCTTCAATTCCTTTACAGTATCTGCCTTATCTTTTGAGATTACATATGTCGGTTTAAAATCATCTTCGATATCTACCCCAAGACCATCTTTCCCTTTGATGGCCAGATCGCGGATATGCCCTTTCGAAGACACAACATAATATTCATTGCCAAGGTATTTGCCTATGGTCTTTGATTTGCTTGGTGACTCTACGATCACAAGATTCTTCATATTAAGCCCTTCAACCTTCTAACTTTTGAAAAGTAACAGTACAAAGGATAGCCCATATCTTTTCAAAGTGTCAACTCTCATTCTCAGCGCACTGTCTTTTTTGGCATCATCTCTCGCAGCTGATCTTCCTCATATAGTATCCCGGCACCCTGCGAAATCAGAAGATTGCAGCCAGCCCCGGAAATATCTCCAAAAGGATAAGGAAAGCACCAAACATCTTTAGATAAGGAAATGGCTTCATTGACCGTCAGCATGGTACCGGAATGCATAGTTGCTTCGCTGACAATGCACGCTTCGCCCAAGGCAGCCAAGATCCGATTCCGCCAAGGAAAATGATGTCTTTCCGGTCTGGCATCATATGGATACTCACTGAGGATCAGATCTGTTTCGGCTATTTTCTGATACAGTTCTCTGTTGCATGCCGGGTAGCACTGCGGAATGCCGCAGCCGATCACGGCTATTGTATGTCCATGTTTCATCGCACATGTATGTGCTTTGGCATCTGCCCCCTTGGCCAAGCCAGAAACAATGACGAATCTTTCTTTCAGAATATCGGCAGCTGCCGCGGTATTCCGCTGTCCGTACTCACTCAGCTGACGTGATCCCACGATGGTGATCATCGGCTTCTGCAGCAGTCTCAGATCTCCTTGATAGAACAGGACCCAGGGCGGATAGCGCAATTTTTTCAGCTGCGGGGGATACTGCTCATCCACGATCGTAATGTACTTCTCATGGATCGGCTGACCGCTTGGTACGCTCTCTTTCCGCAGTGCCTCTGCGATCAAATTCCAATCTCCTTTGCAGCTGCATGCATACTGGGCTATTTTTTCTCTGATTTCCATCTGACTGCTATATAGTGCAGATTATAAAAAATTCCCTTTTTCTGAGAATTCTTTACAGTTTCAATTCTTCCTGCACGACCCGAACCGGCGCATAGCTCCGACGATGGATCGGCGTTATACCATATGCATGAATTGCTTCCATATGCTGTTTGGTCCCATATCCCTTATTCTTTTCAAAGCCATATTCAGGATATTCCTTACTGTACTGTACCATAATGCGATCTCTTGTCACTTTGGCAAGAATGCTTCCGGCTGCGATTGAGACCGATTTCTGATCGCCTTTGATCAGATCTACAGTCGTTTTGCCGTTAACCTGAAAGCTCATTGCATCCGTCAGGATGATCTCTGCCGGCGCATCTTCCGCAATCTGTTTCATCGCTTTGCGGTCCGCCTCCAGAATATTCAGCCGATCGATCTCTTCAACCGAGATTTCGAGGATCTCGAACCATAGCGCATCTTCCATAATGATCTTATACATTTCTTCCCGCTTCTTTTCTGAAAGAGCCTTGGAATCATAGATATCAAAGTTCTCATATCCAGAGGGAAATACAACACCGGCTACCGACAGCGGTCCGGCCAAAGGTCCGCGGCCAGCTTCATCAATACCGACGATCATTTTCCCCTGCGGCCAATAGGCGTGTTCATAATCATTCGGACACCATTTACTGATTCTTTTCATGCGGAACTCCTTCCAAAGTGAGTCTGCCCAGTTTTCCATGGCGCAGATCGAACAGAAAAGCCTGTGCTGCCCGCTTCAAATCCAAAGCATCTTCCTCTTTTCTGAAATGTCTTTTCAACGCAATTGCTTTCAGCATGCCATTTGGATTGACTTCACCTGCTTCATAGATTTCTTCCAGGCGGCCTGGATACAGATCCTGGATCGCATGGATCGTGTCCATGGCCAGCATCTTCTGATCTAAGATATCATCGTTGATCGAGCCAATGGCAGCTAACAGCGAGCCCGTTCTTTGGTCCTCGAATCTCGGCCACAGCACACCCGGCGTATCCAAAAGATCCAGATCCGGATCCGCATGGATCCAAGTCAAAGAACGCGTTACCCCAGGCTTGTCAGCTGCTTTGACCGTATTTTTTCCATTGATGCGATTGATCATCGTGCTCTTACCTACATTTGGTATACCGCAGGCCATTGCCCGTACCGCACGAGGATGAATGCCCTTGGCAATCTGTCTGTCCCGCAGCGGCTTTGTCACCTGCAGCGCTTCCGCAATGATCTTCTTGCCGCATTTATTATCGTTCAGCAGATCTGCTGCCATGCATGAGCAGTTCTCTTTCTCTTTAAAATATGCGATCCATTCCTGCACTGCTTTCGGATCGGCATAATCGATCTTAGAAAGAACGATCAGTCTTGGCTTATTCTGTGCCATTTCATTCAGCATCGGATTCTTAGAAGCTTCCGGAATACGGGCATCGCGCAGTTCAATGATCAGATCAACTGCTTTCAGTTTTTCCATCATTTCACGGCGTGCTTTTTCCATATGGCCAGGATACCAATTGATCTTGGCATGCGAAAATTCTTCTGTTTTCTTATTATTCTTTCTGTTATCTTTTTTCTGTTCCATATTTATTTACACTTCTTATTCACTGTATCATCAATCTTCTGCTTCCGGTAATATTTTTCCTATAGAAATGAATGGCCATTCCCATGCGGAAATGACCATTGCTAGATTCTTTCTTCACCAAGTCTGGACACTGAACTTATCAAATGGCCAGAAGATGAATACACCTTTCGATTTAATATTTGCTTTTTTAAATGGACCATAGTATCTCGAATCTGAGGAATGCGGACGATTGTCACCTAAGCAGTAATACTCATCGTCTCCCAAAGTGATTGGCGCAACATCGCTCATAAAAGTCCCATTGTAGGAATCTACATAATCCTGATTGAAGAAATCTTCTTTGACGAACGCACCATTGATATAGAGCTGTCCATCTTCATAGGATACTGTTTCTCCCGGCAGACCAATTACTCTTTTTACGAGATACTCATCTTTTTCAGCAACATAGATGATGGCAATATCAAACCGTTTCAAGCCGCTGATATTATAGCCAATGACATTGGAAAAACCAATGGAAGCATCATTCAGCTCCGGATACATCGAACTGCCCTTGACCTGTACCGGACGGATCACAAAGCTTGTCAGCAGAAAGACAGCAACAACGCAGATAGCCAGATCTCTGATGAACGACAGTACTTCACCCGCAGCTGTCGGTGCCGGCTCATCTTTATCTTTATTTGCATTCTTTTTTGTTTGATTTGCTTTTTCTGTTTTGGGCTCTTTTATTTCTGCAGGATCTTCAGTCTGTGAAAAAGCTGCATCGTCTTCATTCGTAGCAGTGCTGTGTTCTGCTGTTTCCTGATCATAGGAAGCATCCGTCATCCTCTCTAAAACACGTGTTTCAGAGAAGTCTTCGGTATCATCCATGTTTTTTTTGCTGTCTTTTGTACTGTTGTTTTCCATATTGATTATTATACACGGAAAACAAAGCTCTCGAAGCACTCTGTTTGCATAAAGCGCTTTCATATCAAAGAAAATGTATATCAATCCGCTGTCATGCTGGATCTTTTGCTGCAAAAATCATGACCACCCGTAAAACGGGTGGTTTGCTCTGCGCCTGAAAGGCTTTGTTGCTGGCTGTGCTACTCGCACACTGAAAAGTTTGCCAACTGCATATTGCCACCAACAGCCCCTAAAGGGGCATTATTTTTTTGTTTTTGTT
>JAAYWN010000034.1 GCA_012516665.1 Erysipelotrichaceae bacterium | reverse complement strand
CACGACAAAGAAAGGAGATTCTCTGGGCGATGTAAATGAACTGCATACAGAGCTTAAGAATCTCATGCGCAAATATCACGGAATCAGCACACGTCATCTTCAGGGATATTTAGATTGGATCACAATATGCAAAAAGCTGAAGTATACGACAGAAGCAAAGAGAAGATCCTACGTTGTATATATGGACACAGCATTTCTAAAACAAATGTTAACTACATTGAATATCTGTATGCAGCCTCAGCCAATATCTTTATATGATGCATATTCTGAATATCATTATGGGATCTTCGGAGATTTTAATCAAAATCAGCACTTATCTTGAAAAGAGCGTTTTTCATTAATAGCTTCCAGAATAAAGCCAGGCATCGTCAGGCTCTGGGTCAGAGCCGGTCCTTCCGCAATGCCGGTAAAGGGAATAATGATGAGCAGATAAACAAGATACATCAGATTCTTCGGCTGAAATACAGAACCGCAGTTGGCAATGCCAAAGACCAGCATATCCCGCACAGTGATCTTCTTGCGGCAGTCCGAAGCATGAATGGCTTCGCACAATGCTGAAAACTCAATAGAGATCATAGCCGATGCCATATAAAGGAGAACAAGCAGACCGATCCACGTCGCCGGATGCGTCACGAGCGCAATGATATTGTCATTTGTCACACTGCTGATGCCGCTGAAATACAGGATCATAGAAACAATTTTCCGCATCAGCGGAATGATCAGACATAAGGTTGCAAACTGATAAAGGATCTGGAACCAAAAAAAAGCCCAGAAATTATAATTCAGCAGATTCAGGGCATTGTGTACGGCCGTCTTTTCTTTCTGCTTCTTTTCTTTTTTAGGAGCTTCCGCTGAAACCGGGCTGTCCTGCACCGCAGGTCCTTCTTTGATCTTCTCATCCATATCTATTTCTGCTTCCCAACAGTCTTATTATTATATGCAAAAAAGGAATGTCTGACCAGCAGACATTCCCGTATCATTTTTTCAATTCTTCAGGCCGGATTCTTCCGGGGACAGCTTTTTCTTCAGCAGGCTGAGGATGAGCGCACCTAAGATCGATCCGACCAGCAGTGCCACGATATACATCAGCGGATTGCCGATAATACCAATGACCCAGAAGCCGCCATGAGGCGCAGGTGAAGTACAGCCAAACGCAGCCGACAGTGCACCGGCAGCAGCTGAGCCAATAATGCAGGACGGCAGGACTCTCAATGGATCTGCCGCTGCATAAGGAATTGCGCCTTCAGAGATGAAGGACAGTCCCATGATGTAGTTGACAATACCGCTCTTGCGCTCTGATTCTGTCCAGCGATTGCGGAAGAAACTTGTAGACAGGGCAATAACAAGCGGAGGCACCATGCCGCCGACCATAACAGAAGCCATGATGATCTGTCCGACATTTGTTCCGGCTGCCAGCATCGCGGTGCCGAATACATAAGAAGCTTTATTGACAGGGCCGCCCATATCAACAGACATCATGCCGCCGACAACCGCACCCAATACGACAAGGTTAGCCGTGCCAAGGCTGTTCAGCCAAGAAGACAGACCTGTGTTGATAGCCCCCATCACTGGATTGACAGCATACATGAGAACACCGATCAGGAAAATACCAAGCAGAGGATATAGCAGCACCGGCTTGATGCCCTCAAGAGATGCCGGAAGCTTATCAAACAGTTTTCCTAATCCCTTTGTGATATATCCGCCGGCAAAGCCTGCTAATAACGCGCCAAGAAACCCAGAACTGACGACCGCAGCATTCGGATCTGCTAAGGCCAGGAAATTATAGCCAGCAGACGCTATTGCACCGCCGACAAAGCCTACTGCCAGACCTGGACGGTCCGCAATGGACATGGCAATAAATCCCGATAAGATCGGAAGCATAAAGCCAAAGGCAGTACCGCCGACCGTCTTGAAGAAAGCAGCTAACGGCGTGCCCATGCCGAAGTTGCTGGTACCGATGGCTTGGTTATCAACTAAGAAGGCCAAGGCAATCAGGATGCCGCCGCCGACAACAAACGGAAGCATATGCGATACGCCATTCATCAGGTGCTTATAGATCACATGCGCAGCGGTATCCTTCTCATCATCATCGGCAGAATACTTCTTTCCGCCTTCCGTATGACAGATCGGTGCTTCTTTATTCAGGATCTTCTGGATCAGCACTTCCGGTTCATTGATACCCTTCGTTACGGACGTTGAAACGACTCTCTTTCCTTCAAAACGGTCCATTTCTATGTTCTTATCTGCAGCAATGATGATGCCTTCTGCATTGGCAATTTCCCCTGCCGTCAATGCATTCTTCGTACCAACTGACCCCTGTGTCTCAGCCTTGAGCACAATGCCCATTTCTTTTGCTTTCTTGGTCAGATTCTCAGCTGCCATGTAAGTATGCGCAATGCCTGTAGGGCATGCCGTCACGGCAAGAATACGCGGCGCACCGCTGTCTTCTGCAGATGCATTCGACTGCTCCTTTGCCAATTCAGCTTCATCGACCTTGGCAATGAACTCATTCACTGTGTCGGCATCGATCAGCTTCTGTACAAAGGCGTCATCCGTCAGCAATGCTGCCAATCTGCTCAGGACTTCCAAATAGAGATGATTTGAATTCTCCGGCGCAGCGATCATGAACAACAGTCTGCTCTTGGTGCCGTCTGCCGAAGCAAAATCAACACCTTCAGGCACCGTCATTGCACTGAGACCTGCCCGGCATGCTGCACTGGTCCGAGCATGCGGGATAGCGATGCCATTGCCCATGCCTGTTGTGCTTTCCTGTTCACGTGCTAGAACAGCTTTCTTAAAGACTTCTCTGTCGGTAACATTTCCAGCTGTACAATGCAGGTCGATCAATTGATCGATCGCATCGTTCTTATCCGAAGCAGACGCATGCAGTCTGACTGCTTCCGGTTTCAATAATTCTGATATTTTCATAATTCCCCTTTAGCTTCCTTTTCGGTAAGCTGCTTCATAAGTGCTTCCACCTGGACCCGCTCGGCCAGCTGTTCTGAAAATGCGCTTGCGCTGCCGGTGCAGATGCCCATCAGAAATGCCTGTTTCTCATCGCCTGTTTCCATCATGCCGCACAGAAAGCCTGCCACCATGGAGTCTCCGGCTCCTACTGAATTGATGACTTTGCCATGCGGTGCTTCACTGGTCATGACCGAACCTGTCTCAGAAACAAAGACAGCTCCCTTTCCTGCCATTGAGATCAGAACATTTCGTGCACCCATCTTCTGCAGTTTTTTGGCAAAGGGAATCACTTCTTCTCTGGTCTGCAGATCTGTTCCAAAGATCTCAGACAGCTCATGATTGTTTGGCTTGATCAGATACGGATGATACTGCAGTACATTGACGAGAAGATCTTTTTCAGCATCCACGATCACTTGGATCTTTTTGTTCTGCAGACGCTTCATGATCCGCTCATACATATCATTCGGCAGCGAGCTTGGAATGCTTCCGCTGATGACAAGCACATCGCCATCCTGCAGTGCATCCAGCTTGGCATACAATGTATCGATGTTCTCCTGTGCGATCTTCGGGCCCTGACCATTGATCTCAGTTTCCTGTGCTGATTTCAATTTGACATTGATCCGGGTAAATCCTTCTTTTACTTCAATGAAATCTGTCTTTACTCCCTGTTTCCATAAAAGCTGCTTCAGAGCGTCCCCTGTAAACCCACCGGTAAATCCCAAAGTGGTGCTTTCATGTCCCATATTGCCCAAGACAATAGATACATTGACACCTTTGCCCCCTCCTAGGATCTGTTCGTAATATGTACGATTTACTTCACCGGTCTTGAAATCTTCCACTCTTACGATGTAATCCAAAGATGGGTTGAATGTGACTGTATAGATCATGCCGTTCCCCTTTCCATGCCTTTGTTCTAATCGAATCTGTATGCGCTTTCAATACTGATTTCTTCATTTCAATCATATAATCATTGCTTTCAATCATTCAATCAGTCATTTATTCTATTACAATCATTTATAATGACTGTATAATCATTTTATAAGAAGCTGAGGAAAAAACGATGAAACAGGAACGCTGGCAGCAGATCATGGATCTGGCCAAAGAAAAAGAAGCAGTCACTGTTGCTGAACTATGCAGCCAGTTAGGTGCTTCAGAAGCGACCATTCGCAGAGATCTGCAGGAGATGGAAGACCTGCATCTGCTGACCCGTTTTCATGGCGGTGCAAAGCTCAATGAAGCGCAGTATATTGAGCCAGCCATGGCACTGAAAAATGAAACACAGAAAGAACAGAAAAAACAAGTTGCCTACTGTGCAGCAAAACTGATCCATGACAACCAAATGGTCTATTTGGATGCCGGCAGCACCACATGCGAAATGATCAAATTCATTACCGCTAAAAATATCACGGTGGTAACGCCTGGCATTCCGCAGCTGACTGTCCTAGGACAGCGCGGCATCAATACGATCGTCCTTGGCGGCAGTCTGTATTGGAGCACCGAAGCAATCACCGGCAAACAGGCATTGGCACAGCTCAGCGATCTGTATTTTGATACTGCTTTCGTTGGCACCAACGGCATTCATGAACAATTTGGCTTCTCTACATCCAATGAACTTGAAGCTGAAACAAAAGCCTTGGCAATCCATCATGCCAAGAATCCATATGTGATCACTGACAGTTCCAAATTCAATCTGCTGCGTCCATGTCAGTTTGCAAAGCTCGATGAAGCTGTGATCATCACAGATCATATACCGGATTTTGATCTGTCATTGATCCATTACATTCTGCCTGACGGCAGTACCGATAGAAAATAAAAAGGTTCTGCTGGGCAGGACCTGATCATAACATTGCATTCATACCGTTCTGTTCTCTTCAGAATGGTATTTTCTGTTGCCAATTTTTTCTTTTTGCGGCAGTGCATCATACCATGCCGGCCGGCTCAGCAGATCAGTTCTGCATTTGAACCAGCGGATCACTTCAAAAGGCATCACCGCCTGTACGGCAATCGATACCGGTGTATACAGCGGGCCAAGAAGACGATACGGGATATCCAAAAGAGTGCCGGAGAATGTATCTGAAATGAACATAAAGTTCGTATGGCAGCGCAGATTGATTGCCCATGCCAGCATGCAGAAGGCTGTAACGTAGAACATATAATACTTCAGATCGCCAGCCTGAAGCTGGACCAATCCGCTCCGATTCATCAGGATCCCGATGAAGACCATCATGCCATGATACAGAAAGCTGTGAATGGTCAGAAAATGGAACGTCGGATACAGCATGATCGAAGAAGATGGATACAGCAGAAAGCAGATCCCGCCGATCAGACTCCCGGTCGCCAAGAAAACATCGCCCAGATGCTGAACTGTACCATGGCAGAAACAGCTGAGCCAGCCAGCATAAATGCATATTGTACAGAAATACAGCGGCACCCAATTCATCAGTTCAGAGCCATTGCCGATATGAAAGTTGAAATAGATCTTCATGATCTCCAGAGCCGACAGAAAAACAATCAGCCGCTTCACAAGAGTACGGATCTTCTGATAGGAATACTGCAGAGTATGATTCAGCGCAAGGCAGACACCGCCGACCGTCAGCCCAAGCAGCAGAAAATGTCCGACGGAAAATAGACCGCCGGCTTCATATTCTCCCATTCTGCTGAAAAACATATGCAGGATCTTTCTTAATTCTTCCATCAGTGCATCTCCTCTATCTTACTGGCAAATTCATGCGGGATCGGTTTCCAGATCAGTTTTCTGCGGAACAGATTGACTGGCATCAGGACCAGCCAGATCAGGATAAAGAGCGGAAAACAGAGAATGCCGCGCATCAGTTTTTTCGGTGATGACTGATTCTTGCGCAGCACCGCTGTCAAGAACCAGATCATCGCAATATACAGAACGAGCAGAATGGCCCAAAGATATTTCCCGCAGAAAGCCGCGGCTCCTGCATCGCTGTACAGCCAAAAGATCAGCAGCATCGCCGCCAATAAAGCAAGCACCGGCATGGTCAGGATCATTCCCATATCCAAGGATGACTTTGAGCGCTGTGCGAACACAGCATGGAAAAGACGGCCGGTATAGCGCCGCATGCACTGCATCTGCCCGAAGATCCAGCGATCCAGCTGGCGCAGAGAGACTTTCAAAGTGACCGGATACTCGTCATACACCAGAGCATCATGAACATAGGCAATCGATTCATTCTGCAGAGCTGCCAAAGCCATCAGTTCAACATCTTCTGTCATCGTATATGTTTTATACCCATATTTCAGAAGATAGCTGCGGCTCATCAGCCAGGCAGTTCCATTGAAAGAAGCACTCCGTCCCGTAGAAGACCGGGCATGATTGAAAAAGATATTCTGCAGAACATAGAACACTTCATAGCAGCAGCTGACCCAGCTGGCAAAGCAGTTCTTGCCCGTCCGTCTGCCCTGGGCCAAGGAATGTCCTTCACTGTAAGCATCATTCATACGGCGCAGAAAATCAGGATCAGCCAGATTGTCTGAATCCATCACAATATAAGCTTCTATGGAAGGATCTTCCTTCAGGATACCGAAAGCATACTGCAGGACTTCTCCTTTTGAACTTGTATCTCTGCATCTGATGATCTTCGCACCGGCTTCAGCGGCAGCGCTCTCTGTGCCATCCGTACAATGATTGATCAGCACATCGATCTCATATGCATCTTTTGGATAATTCTGCTGCATCAATGACTGCACAAGATTTCCGATCACATGTTCTTCATTCCGTGCCGGGATCAGGACCGCGATCTTATGACAGACAGCAGAAGACGGATACCTGCGGAAAGGATGATACAAAGCGATAATACAGTACACTAAAAAATAGACGGGGACAGTCAATAGAAGCAGCAGCAGTATCAGCAGCAATGTACTTTTCATTTCAAGTTCAATTCCTTTTCAAAAAATGCTGTATATTTCTTCATTGCTTCAATCAGCACTCTGCCATATTCATCATTAGTAGCCTTCATAGCCTTCTTTTCTGCCTGCAAGATCTCCGCTTCCATCTGATCACTGTATGCTTTCCCCTGTGCCGTGACACAGATGCCCTTCTCTTTTGAATGCTTCATATTCACTAAAGATACATATCCATTTTCAATGCATTCCTGTACGATCGTATTCAAAGTAGTCTTCGGGATCAGCCATTCATCGCACAGCGTTTTCTGCGTATGCTCACGCCCATCATTGATGGCCCGCAGAAAGATCAAAGTATTGATCTTAATGCCCTTTTTTCTGGCCGCAATGCGATACAGTCCATCCAGGCGATTCATTGTACAGATCAGATTCAATCCTTCCGGCTCTTTTCTTTCCATGGCTTCCTTTCTGACATATATAATACGAATTCGTATTATTACAGACCAGTATTATTATGAATTCTCAGTTCAAAAATTGATATAGACACATTGCCGGAAACGTCATTTGTTTTTTTCCAGTAAATGTCAATAAAAGACACTTAGAGATTCATTTCATTCTCTCTTATTCAGCATGCTTGCTGTTAAGCTCTTGGAAGATCACCTAATAAGTCCGCCGAGCATTGCCAAGCTACCAAAGCACAGAATTGCACGGATGAAGCATTCGGCAAGGATTGCTGCATCAATTATTTTTTAAATATTTAAGTGTGTAAATATGCTGACAGAAAAACATATCAATATCATGAAAATCGTCATCATAACGAAAAAAGCTGTCCATATGCGGCGGCTTCTTCTGCCCAAGTGAGCTATCTGCAAAATAAATATACATAGAATGCAAAGAGATAATTCATTATTATAGCGCCAAGTAAAGAGATGTTGGTTCACCTCACCGCCTGCTGTGATGGAGAATTCTCAGCATAGTGTCAAATTGCTCAATACTCAAAAAAAATCTGGAGAACAATTTTGTTCTTCAGATTTCTATAATAGCTT
>JAAYWN010000033.1 GCA_012516665.1 Erysipelotrichaceae bacterium | reverse complement strand
CGACTTCCAATATTCTCGGCGCATCGATTGTGTTACATGTTCCATAAATGAGACCTCCTAGTCTAGAAAATCCTATGGTTTTCTAGACTAATTATCCCAATGTCCCAATTATCGTACAGGTACTCATGATTTGGCTTTTACATCTAAAAAAGAAGCACTGCTGAGCAGCACTTCTTCTGATATGCTATTTCTCGTTTGCATCCATAAAGCGCTTGATAATGACCCGGATAATATTCGCTGCCAGCTTTGCATCATCATTGCAGACAACGTACTTATACTGACCGACCATTTCCATCTCTTTGGTCGCTTTTGCCAAACGTTCCTGTACGATCTCTTCCGGTTCCGTATTTCTGCCGCGGATCCGCTTTTCCAATTCTTCCATGCTGGGCGGAACAATGAAGATCGTTAAGGCATCCGGCACTTTTGCCCGGACCTGCCTGCATCCCTGCACTTCTATCTCCAGCAGAACATTTTTTCCTTCTTTGCGAAGACGTTCAACTTCTTTTACCGGTGTGCCATAATAGTTGCCGACAAATTCAGCTGATTCCAGCAGTTCCCCATTTGCTTTAGCTCTTTCAAATTCTTCTTTGGTGACAAAATGATAATTGACTCCGTCAACTTCTCCCGGTCTCTGTTTTCTTGTGGTCATCGAAACAGAATATGCAAGTTTCAGATCTGGATCATTTACAAATTCTTTTAAGATCGTTCCTTTGCCTACCCCCGATGGTCCGCTCAGTACGATCAACAACCCCTTCTTTGGCATTCCCTACCTCCTCAATACAGCTACATTTAGACTACACTCGAAAAAAGCTCACGTCAATCATGTTATAATGTGACACAAAGTGAGGACAGCACTATGGCATTGGATGGTATTCTGCTTCAAAAGATCGTTGAGGAAATTGCACCGGCACTGCCGATGAGGATCCAGAAGATCTGGCAGATCTCAAATACAGAGATCTTATTTCAGACGCATGGAGATGCTGGCAAACAGCAGCTGCTGATCTCATGTCACAGTGTCTATAACCGTCTCCTGCTGACGAAACGAAACTATCCAACGCCCAGCGAGCCAGGCAATTTTGTAATGGTCCTGCGAAAATATCTGGAAGGCGCTGCCATTGAATCTATTGAACAGGCTGGTCTTGACCGCTGGTGCGTCATGAAGATCATGCATCATAATGCTTTGGGCGATCTTGAATCTCTTTCTCTGTATGTGGAACTGATGGGAAAGTATGCCAATGTCATCCTTGTCTCTGATCAGGGAAAGATCATTGATGCTTTAAAAAGGATCCCGCCTTTCGAAAACAGCCGGCGCATTGTACAGACAGGTGCCGTCTTTGAAGCCACGCCGCCCCAGCATAAAAAAGATCCTTATACAGAACAGATAGTTGATCCAGAACTTTCATTGACCAAACAGTTTGCCGGCTTCTCGCCCTTTCTTTCTAAGGAAGCAGAATACCGTATGGCACATGGGCAGTCTTTTGCGGATATCATGAAAGAGATCAAAGCATCTCATTCTCTTTATATAGCAAATCTGGACAATGAACCGGTCTTCCACTGCATCGAGCTGCATTCCGTCGGACCGTGCCGCGAATATTCTCTTTTCGAAGGATTTGATATACTATACTATCATCGTGAAGAAAAAGACCGGATCAAGCAGATCAGCGGCGATATCTATCATTTCTGTTCCCGTTCCTTAAAGCATCAGCAGCAGAAGCTCCCGCGCCTGCTGAAAGAATATGATGAGGCCAAGGACTGCGGCAGATGGCGCACTTACGGCGATCTGCTGTTCACCTACAATATTGAAGATACCAAAGGACAGACTTCTATTGAGCTGACTTCATTTGATGATGATCAGACAAAGATCAGGATCCCCTTGGATCCGAAATATGACGGCAGGCAGAATGCAAAGCGATGTTATATCAAATACAATAAGCTGAAAAAAGGACAGACCTATCTGCAGGAGCAGATTCAGATCACAGAAAATGAGATCTCCTATTTTGAAGGTCTGCTGGAACAGCTGGACCAGGCAGATTTCAATACTGCCCGTGAGATCCGGCAGGAACTGATCGACCAGCATTACCTGAAAGAAAAGAAGGCGCCGCGGAAGAGACCGAACAAAAAGAAAAAAGATGCAATGGTCCAGATCTCGGAAATCAGCAGTCTCGACGGCACTCGCATCTCCTATGGCCGCAACAATCTGCAGAATGATGCTCTGACTTGGCATATGGCAAAGAAAAATGAGATCTGGCTTCATGCCAAGGACTATCATGGATCGCATGTTGTGATCCACAGCAATCAGCCAAGTGAAGAAACACTGCGTTTAGCTGCGATGGTCGCCGCCTATTATTCCAAAGGCAGAAATTCTTCATCTGTTCCGATCAGCCACTGCCCGCTCGCCAATCTAAAAAAAATACCTGGTGCTAAGCCAGGCATGGTCCAAATGGGTGCTTATAAAACAATATATATCGATCCGGATCCAGAAGTACTTCAGCGCTTCGGCATAGCAGATGAATGATCATCCGCACAGGCTTTCAGCTTCTTTACTTCATACGAGCGCAGCTTGCGGTACTGTCCCTGGCGAAGATTTCCCAGATCCAGAAAAGCATACCTGACCCGATTTAAACGTGTCACTTCACAATGAAAATACTCCATCATGCGCCGTATTTCACGATTTCTTCCTTCTTGGATCGTAATCAGAAGTACGGTCTTATTTTTCTTCTCACTGCGCTGCAGGAGAGATACTTCTGCCGGCAGTGTCTTTCCATCTTCTAAAGAAATGCCATGTTCCAGTTTTTCACACATGGCATCATCAATGATGCCATCTACAGCACACTCATATGTTTTGCGTATATGCGATCGCGGGTGCATCATCAGATTGGCAAATTCACCATCATTGGTCAGCAGGAGCAGACCGGTCGTTTCATAATCCAAACGTCCGATGGGAAAGATCCTTTCAGAAGTGCCACCGAAGCAGTCAAGTACTGTGTCTCTTCCTTTATCATCTGATACAGAAGATATAGTATGCTTTGGCTTATTCAAAAGATAATATACTTTTTCTTCCTGTCTGAGCGAGATGCCATTGACGGCGATCTTATCTTCCGGTCCGACCTGGATGCCCATTTCTTTTACTGTTTTTCCATTGACCGTCACTTTTCCCTGACTGATCAGTTCCTCTGCTTTGCGCCGAGAAGCAACGCCTGCCTGCGCAATGACTTTCTGCAATCTTTCCATAATTTCTCCTTAATGATGATTCTGCGTATTGCCCCAGATTGAGCTCCCTGCTTTGGTGAAATCATTCAGGATCATGATGGGGATCCTGGCGTATTTCGCATCTTCCTGCTGCAGGATCTCGCAGGCCGAACATCTTTTATTTCCATCCATGCATTCATAGAAGCCATCTCTTTTCTTGACCTGCACGGGGATCGCAATACCTCTTTTTCGAATCGAAGCCAGAAGTTCGCCTGGTTCTTTTTTTTGATATCTTATCTCTTTCAGCAATACCATCGTATTGATCATTTCTATACCTCTTTTTACTTAAATCACATAGATGACGGATGCAAATGGCAGAAGTTCCCGATGCTGCAGAAACTCAGCAGCAGTTTCTTCATGATCTTCTCTGCCATAGACCGCATTATAGAACAATTTTCTGCCATTGCTCAAGCTGCGGTATGCCGTATAATGAGCGCCATCTTTATGCGTATAGAGAAGGATCCCATACCTGCTCTTCTGCATGCATTTCAAGGCATCCCCATCAAAAGGAAGCGATAGACTGCAGCCGCACCCTGTCCAGCGCAGATACAGATAAAGATCATGCAGAGGTTCTCCGCATACTGCCCCAAGCAAGGCTCTGCGCCCAAGCTGTTCTGCGGTCTGCTGCATCGTCTGTTCCCTGCCGCACATCTTCAGAAGATCATAGGCGGCGATCCAGCCGCAGCCCTTTGCGTCTGTGGTGAACCATCCAAATGGGATCTTTTCCATGGCGCCCTGATTGATAATATAGCCTTCCTGATCAAAAACTGTATCTTTCAGCCTGCCCCGCCAAGGTTCGATCTTCTTCTGATAGACTGTTCCCTTCTGATAATATTCGCACGCCTGCAGCACATGAACATATTTTGGATCAAAGCAGCACACGATCTTCTTTGGATGCGCTCTGCGTATGCACATCTCACTGAGCATATGCAGACTGCCGCAGGCATCTTCAAAAGAGATACCGCGGGATAGATAAAAAGAGATATCTGCTTCATCTTCATGGAATGATGCACTGAAGTATCCCTGCGCCTGATCCTCCTTCACAAAATATCCAGCATCCTCTTGACTGAGAAAAAAATCGTCAGAAAGCAATGGACGATTCTCTTCATCAAATTCTTGATATCTGTCTGCTGCCTCAGCGCTCAGACGGACAGTTCTTCTCATAGCAGAGCACCGATTTCCGGATCTCTTTCGCGCATAAAACGTACAGCATCTCGCAGAATATGCTGGTCATTCTCATAGGTTATAGCCGCATATGCTTCACTTATGCTGACCCATTTTTCATCCAGGAGCTCATCCTTCTGGATCTTTTCTCTGCCTGCTTCCGGATGGCCCAGAAAATAAACAACTTCTTTCAGGACACCTGGTTTCGGTGAATAATTCGTTTCAGTGCGGAAGCCATCTTCCAGGGCAATTCTCAAGCCAGTTTCTTCATGCACTTCACGCAGAGCCGTTTCCTGTTCTGTTTCTTTCCCTTCAACATGCCCCTTCGGGAAGCACCAATGCCCTTGGATCTGCTGAATCACAAGCACTTCAATTCTCTCATGTTTTCGGCGGGCGATCACCGCACCGCAGGATTTTTCTTTTTCCATGTTAAAAGCCTCCCCGTTCTGCAAATAACTACTATCAGTATAGTCTTTTCAGCATTGAAAGTTCAGGCGCAAAATCAAAGATGCAGAAGATCTGCTGTCTTTTCAGCCTCTTCAAGTACTTTTTCAAATTTATCCAAAGCCATTTCGATCGGTGCTGGGGCAGTCAGATCTACGCCGGCATGCTTGAGCTCATCCAATGGATAGGCACTGGATCCCATAGAAAGGAATTCCAGATATTTCTTCACTGCCGGTGCGCCATCCTGCAGGATACCCTCAGAAAGAGCTGCTGCTGAAGAATAGCCAGTCGCATAGACATAAACATAGAATACATAATAGAAATGAGGAATCCTTGCCCACTCATACTGCACTTCATCATCCCATGTCAGATCTTTGCCAAAATAGAGACGGATCATCTTTTCATATAAGGCATTCAATGCCTTTGGATCTAATGATTCTCCTCTTTCAGCCATCGCATGTGCTTCTTTTTCAAATTCCGCAAACATCGTCTGCCGGTATACTGTACCTTTGAATCCCTCCAAATACTGATTCAGCAGAGCCAGGCGATTCTGCGGATCTTTTTCTTCCTGCAGCATCTGTTCGATCAGAAGATTCTCATTGACCGTCGAAGCTACTTCTGCCACAAACAGAGAATAATCAGAATACTGAGCTGGCTGAGCATGATTGGTCAGCCAGGAATGCTGGGAATGTCCCATCTCATGAGCAATCGTTGATACAGAATCCAAAGTGCCTGTGAAGTTCGTCAGGATAAATGGATTGGAAGCGTAGGTGCCGCTGGAGAAAGCCCCGCCGGATTTTCCTTTATTCGGGTAAACATCGATCCAATGTTCCGCATATGCTTTCTTTACGCGATCGACATATTCTGTTCCCAATGGCGCAACGGCATTCAGGACCATCTTCTGAGCTTCAGCATATGTATATTTCTTAGCCGGCTGCTGGACCAATGGTGCGTAGACATCATAGTAATGAAGCTCATCCAATTTCAGAATGCGCTTTCTTAAGCGGACATAGCGATACATCAGATCCATTCTTGCATGAACAGTCGCAATCAGATTGTCATAGACAGCGGCTGGAATATTATCCGCCGCCAAGGACATTTCCAGACTGCTTCCGTAATGACGTACTTTTGCTTCTGCAACGGCACCCTTGACACATCCGCTGTAAGTAGCCGCGAAAGTATTGATGTGCTGACGATATCCCTTATAGTAGGAATGAAATGCATTTTCTCTGAGCACGCGGTCGCTGCTGGTCTGCAGCAGAATATACGATGATCCGGAAACTTCATGTTCCTTTCCTTCACTGTCCTTCACCGGTTCAAAGACCAGATCTGCATCATGCAGGGTATCAGCTACTTCGCCTGGATTAGCCATCACTTCGCTGAACTGGGCCAGCAGAGATTCTTCCTTAGCACTGAGCGTATGTGCTTTTGACCGCAGCAGATCCTGCAGATAAAAGCGATAGTCTTTCAGTTCATCATCATCAATGATCTTCGCAAGCTCTTCTTCCGGCAGTGAAAGGATCTCAGGCTGTCCGAAAGCAGCTGCCGCGCTCACCTGTGCATAAACAGCATTCGCTCTGCCATACATGGATTGGGCCGCAGGATCCCTGGTATCTTCGCTTCGGCGCAGGGAAGCATAGGTCATTACATTGTTCATAGCCAAGCTCAATGCCGTATCATCCAGCAGATAGCTGTGGATCGTATGTGCATCCTTCAGTTTTCCCTGATACGCAGATACCTTGGCAGTCAAAGCATCCATTCCCTTCAAGGCTTCTTCAAAAGCTTCATCATTTTTGTAAAGTGAGCTCAGATCCCATTCATATGCCGGATCCATCTCACTGCGTTCTTTCAGTTCTGTCATAATTCGCTCCTTTATGACAGATATTGTAACATTCCTGACAGTTTCTGTGTGCCTAGGAGACGTTTCTGATATAATTCTTTTCGAAAGAGGACAGAACATGCTGAAAAAAGCCTTTGATTCAACAAAGTATCTCAATCTTCAGCGCGACAAAATATTAGAAAGGATCGGAATGTTCCATGGCAAACTGTACATGGAATTCGGCGGCAAGATGTTCCAGGATTTTCATGCCTCACGCGTACTGCCTGGATATGATCCAAATAATAAGATCAAGCTCCTGATCGAACTGAAAGACCAGGTCGAACTGATCATCTGCATCAATGCCAATGACATAGAAAATGCCAAAGCAAGAGGAGATATCGGTATTTCCTATGATCAGGAAGTATTCCGCATGATCGATACTTTTCACCGTCAGGATCTGTATGTCGGTTCGGTCGTGATTACCCAATATGCCCATCAGCCTTCTGTGGATGCTTTCCGCCATCAGCTGAATGACAGCGGCATAAAGTCCTATCTTCATTATCCGATCAAAGGCTATCCGGCCGATGTCGATTTCATCGTTTCACCAGAGGGACTGGGAAAAAATGAGTATGTGCAGACATCCAGAAATCTTCTGGTCGTTACTGCCCCGGGACCTGGTTCGGGAAAAATGGCGACCTGCATCTCGCAGCTCTACCATGATCAGGCAAACGGCATCAATGCCGGCTATGCTAAATTCGAGACATTTCCAGTATGGAATCTGCCTCTGCGCCATCCCGTCAATCTTGCTTATGAAGCTGCGACCGCAGACCTTGATGATGTCAATATGATCGACCCCTATCATCTGGAGGCATATCATAAGACAGCCATCAATTACAACCGCGATATCGAGATCTTTCCTGTTCTGAACCGCATGTTTGAAAAGATCATGACCGTATCGCCGTATAAATCTCCGACCGACATGGGCGTCAATATGGTCGGCTTCTGCATCTGTGATGATGAAGCAGCCAAAGAAGCAGCCAAGCAGGAAGTCCTGCGCCGTTATTATGCGACCCTAGTAGACTTCAAGCGAGACAAAGTCAAAGAAGCCAGCGTCAAAAAGATCGAACTGCTGATGAATCAGCTGGGTCTGCAGCCAAGCGACCGCAGAGCCGCCTTGGCTGCCGAGAATAAAGCCAATGATGCCGGTGCTCCGGCAATGGCCTTAGAACTGCCGGATGGCCGCATGGTCACTGGCAAGACTTCATCTCTGTTCGGGCCAAGTGCAGCGGTGATCATCAATGCATTGAAAGTCCTGGCTGGAATTGATAAAGAACAGGATCTGATTGCTCCGGAATATGTCAAACAGATCCAAGATCTGAAAGTCAACGGTCTGGGGAATCAGAATCCAAGGCTTCATTCCGACGAAGTCCTGATTGCTCTGACAATGCTGGCAAAGACAGATAATACTGCAAAGAAAGCAATGGAACAGCTGCCTTTGCTGCGGCAGTCTGAAGCACACAGTACGGTTGTTCTGCCAAATGAAGATGCAGGCATCTTCCGCAAGCTCGGGGTCAATGTTACCTTTGATCCTGTCTATCAGCAGAATCGTCTCTATCACGGCAAATACTAGAACATAAAAAATCCTGATCAGGATTGTCCAGCGGACATTTCTCATCAGGATATATTTTTATTTCTTTTGATCATCAATACCGACAGCATCTGCCGCATCACCATGGAGCTTTCCCTGCAGAAAGTGCTTGCGGCATAAAGCAATATAGTCATCATTGGCACCCAGCATGATCTGACTGCCTTCCCTTACAATGCCATGTTCATTATAGCGGGCATTGCAGATAGCCTTGCGGCCGCACCAGCAGACCGTCTTTATTTCCTTTATCTCATCCGCAATAGCCAGCAGTCTTTCACTGCCTTCAAATAGATTCAGCTGGAAATCTGAGCGCAGCCCATAGCACATGACCGGCACACTGAGATCATCTACAATGTGTGCTAAGAAATCAATCTGTTCTTTCTTAGCAAACTGGATCTCATCAACGATCACCGCATCATACTGGGCAATCTCACCGTCCTTCATCGATACGATCTCGCTCAGCAGCTGACATTCTTTTTCTAACCCAATCCTTGAACGGATCGTTTTTTTGCCATCCCGCTGATCCAGATTTGTTTTAGCCAAAAGGACCTTCTGTCCTCTTTCTCGATAGTTATACTCAGCCATTAATGCATTTGCTGATTTAGAACTTCCCATTGCACCATAATAGAAATATAATTTTGCCATAGTTCGTTATCCCTTTTCTGATGATGTCACCCTTCTTTATGAAATGCAAACAATTCTTTTGTACTTCTTACCAGCAATGGAACTTCAAACAGCAGCATCACGATCCAGCCGGCAAGGTTTGCATAGGCAAAGACATCGATCTGCAGTGTTTCCGTCATATGGAAGACAGATACCAGGCACCAGGCCATGGCAACTCTGCCGACCATATTCATGAATGTAGATGCCAAAGTCACCTTCAGATCGCCGATGCCGCGGAACCATCCTTGAATGCCATTGGTCATAGCTGGGATCAGGTACAGGAAAGCCATCATATGGATATAGCGCGTCCCATAAGCAATGACTTGGGCAGCATTGGCGTCCGTGGAAGATACAAACAGAGAAATGATCGGCTTTGCGGCAAAGATACATATCGTACCTAAGATCAAAGCATACAGTATTTCAATCTTCAGGCCTTCTTTAAAGCCTTCTCTCATGCGCTCAATCTTCCCCGCTCCCTGATTCTGTGCTAACAGCGTCGTCATCGCATGACCAATATTCTGTTCTGGCGTATAAGCAAAATCATCTACTCTGTTGACAGCATTGAAGGCCGCAATGATTGAAATACCAAGGATACCAGCCATTTCATTGACAATGGATTGGATCATGACTTTGCCAATCTGCAGGACAGCCTGCTGCATCGCACTTGTAATAGAATAAGCTACGGTCTTTTTAAACAATCCTGGATCAAATACAAGCCACTTCCTGCCAAGATTCAATACCGGGATGCGGCGATAGATATAATATGCACAGAATACAGCACTGAGGAATTCCGACAGTGCAGTTGCTATCGCACATCCATTGACACCCATATGCAGAACGATGACAAAGAAAAGATCACCGGCAATATTAAAGGCAGCACTGATGCCTAAGAACAGCAGCGGTGTCTTCGCATCGCCCAAAGCCCGCATCGTATTAGCATAAAAGTTATATAGAAAAGTAAACGTCAGCGCAACCATGACAATGCGCAGATACATCACACTGTCCGCAAAGATCAGATCCGGTACATTGATCAGATGCAGGATGGCTGGCACCAATGGAATGATGATCAGCGTAGCACATATCGTAAATACAATACCGCCGAGAAATGTCGTAGATACCTGGCGCTGCAGTTTTACCGGATCCTTTTCTCCATATTCATGGCTCATCAAAATGCTCGCTCCCATGCACATGCCGGAGATAAATAAAATAGCAATATTCATGATAGGATTGCAGGTGCCCACTGCCGCGAGAGCATTGCTGGAGACAAAGCGTCCGACAATAATGCTGTCAGCCGCATTGTAAGTCAGCTGCAATAAATTGCCTAAGACAAGCGGAATCGTAAAACTGATCAGCAGATTTCTCACTTTTCCATGTGTCATATCTTTTGTCATCAGCAATCTCCAAAAACAGTATTCATTCTAACACAAAAAAAAGATGATGCACGATGCTCATCATCTTTGCGGTTCATTTGGAAATACAACAGTAAATGTACTGCCTTCGCCTGGTGCAGATGCCACCTGAATAGCAGCATGCGATATCTGAACTGCATGCTTGACAATCGATAGGCCTAGTCCCGTGCCGCCCGTTGCGCGAGAATGGCTCTTATCAACGCGGTAAAATCTTTCGAAGATCCTTTCCTGTGCTTCCTGCGGTATACCGATGCCTGTATCTGTTACTTTCAGATAAGATGAATGATCATCCTGATATGTCTCGACCGTTACGGATCCCGGATCTTTGTTATATCGTATCGCATTGTCCATCAGGTTGTAGACGATCTCATACAGCAGTCGGCTGTTACCATAGACAGATGCCTTTTCTGTTTTAAGATGAAGCGTTACATGATGTTTGAAGGCATTCTTTTCTAAAGAATCAAAGACTTCATTTACCGTATCTTTCAGATCCAATTCATCTTTTTCCATCTTCTGATTCTCATCCAATTGCGATAAGCGGATAATATCATCGATCAAAGCAAGCAGACGTTTTGATTCCGTATTGATGCGATTGAGGAACGATGGTATATCTTCTTCTTTTACCATATGATTCTGCAGCAGTTCTGCTGATCCCATGATCGACTGCAGCGGTGTTTTCAGCTCATGCGATACGTTTGCCGTAAATTCCTTGCGCTGCATCTCAGCAGTATATTCTTCCGAGATGTCGTATGCCAAGATGGATGCACCGATCAAGATGCCGTGGCTTGTGATCGGACTGACATCGATCCGAATGATCTTTTCTCCTTCGGTGATGATTGCTGTATTCTGCTGACCTGCCAAGGCCGCTTCAATGCATTGATGCAGCTGTTCATTGCAGTCATCCCAAGGATATTCTGCCGCAGCATCCAATTGGAACAGACGCTGGGCCGCCGGATTCTGTGAAAGGATCTGATATTTTGTATTGATCAGAATCAGACCTTCCCGCATACTGCTGGTAGCTGTAATAAACTCCTTCTGTTTCTGATGCAGCTTTTCTATCTGATCATTTATCTGCTGATTCTGTTCGTCAATTCTCTTCAGCAATGGCCTGATCTCTTCAACATTCTGATTCTGCAGAGGATTCTCCAGATCAATATGATTCAATGGTTCCGAGATCTTATGAGATGCCCTTCGTCCAGCCCAATAGGCGACCGCAACAGCTGCAATGCAGATCCACAGCAATGGTGTTGCTAAGCGCAGCACAAGAAGAAATACACTGTTCCTTGAGACTGCTAAGCGCACGACCGTACCATCGCTGCATCGTTCAGCATAATACATCGTTTCCTCCGCCAAAGTATATGAATTGCGATCGCTCTTGCCAGTGCCGCTTAATAGAGCTTCTTTGACTTCCTGTCTGTCGCCATGGTTCTCCATGGTCGATGCGTCCGCTTGTGAATCATAGAGCACCGTGCCATGAGCATTGATCCAAGTCAAACGATAGCCTTCAATTTTCAGGTCATCAAAATACCCTTCACCAGCCGCATTCACGCCAGCCGCCGCAAGATCTGCTTCTGAAGCAATCCTTTCTTCTTCAATGGTGACAAAGTAATTATTCAAAGCCAGAACAACTAAGCCGACCGTCATCGCAGCAACTAAGATGCAGGACGCAAATACTGATCGAAAGATCTTAGCTGTCATAGAGCCTCCTTATAACGATAGCCGACACCGCGTACGGTATCGATCGTATCTCCTGCTTCTTTCAGTTTTGCCCGCAGAGTCCGAATATGTACATCCACTGTTCGTGTTTCTCCATCATATTCCATGCCCCAGACTGCATCCAGCAGTTCTTCTCTTGTATATACGATGCCTGGATGGCTCATCAGCATCTTCAGTACTTCATATTCTTTATATGTCAAAGCAACTTCCTTATGATTCACAAAGACCTGATGCTGGCGCGTTAAGATCTGGATCTGTTCTTTGCCGATGACCGTATTTTCTTCCATCGTATTGCTCCGCCGCGTCACTGCTTTGATCCTGGAAAGCATCTCCATCATGCCGAATGGTTTTGCTAAATAATCATCTGCTCCAAGATCCAATCCTTTGATCTTGTCGAATTCCGTTCCTTTCGCACTTGCAATGATCACTGGAATATTTCTTGTACTTGCATCCTTTTTCAGTTTCTTCAGGATCTCTATACCATCTATATCCGGCAGCATCACATCCAATATCACAAGTTCCATTTTTTCTTTGGACAGTGCCGCAAAGAAAGAATTCCCATCCACAAATCCCGCGGCATCATATCCAGCCGACTTCAATGTATAGATCTCAATCTCTCTGATGCTCTCTTCATCTTCTACACAAGCGATCATTTTCTGCCCCCTGTCCAACTCTACTTATATCCTAAAGGAAACAGCCAGAATACTCTAGCTATGGTCCGTTAATTCTATGTTAAATCTCTGTAAAACGTCAAAAGAAAAAACGGACAGAATGATCATCCGTTCCTACTCCGAGGCAATTTTTGAAAGCAGTTCTTCCGGCAGAACAAGGTTGAATTCCTCCGGGCGGAAGCGCGGGCATACACTCTCTGTCGTTGCAATGACAGAAGACGCCAATCTTGTGCCGATCTCACATGCTGTTCTGAGATTCTTGCCATAAGTCAGACCGATCGTTACTCCCGCAAAGAAAGCATCGCCGCACCCTGCTGCATCTACGACTTCTGTATTCTGTGCCGGACAGATACCATAGCCATCTTCCATTTCAGCATAGACAGCACCCTGCTCTCCCATCGTCACGACCATCTTGGGATATTTTGCCTGCTTCACTTTTTCCGAAATACACTTTGCCAATTGCAGCGGTGACATATCTTTATAATCTTCTGAGAACAGCAATGCAGCTTCGCTCTCATTGCATACAATGCAGTCCGTACATGACATCAGATCCCGGCGTTCCATCGCAATAGACATATTGGATACCACAGCATAGATCTTCTTATGATACTTTTTGCATAACGCAAAGATCTGATTCAGCAGGTCTGATTCCATATCGATCTCAACGACCACACTGTCTGCTTTGGCAATGATCTCATCACCATATTCCTTCAGCGTTTCGGCGATTGAGGAAAGATCAGGCCGCTGTGAGATCGAAGCCACGACCTCCCCTTCATTGTTGAAGATAGCCAGCCATTTGCCAAGGCCATTGGCACTGATGCGGATATACTGCGTATCCACTTTATGCCGTTTCAGTTTTGCAATGATCTCCTGTGAAGTTCCGCTCTGGTCCAAGACACTGATAAAAGAAGGACGCAGTTCCACATTGGCAATATCTTCAACAACATTTCTGGATACACCGCCATGAACTTCTGCCACTCTTCCTGCATTTCTTCCTCTGGTCACGAACTTTCCAAAAGGAAACCCTTTAATATCAACAAGCACCGCTCCGGATACCGCAATTCCCATGTTTTTTCTCCTTTAATCCTGTTTCTTAGTCTGCCGTTTCGGCAGTCTTGATCTGCGTATTGCTTTCGTTGTCTTGGTCTGAAAGTCATTGGACAGCACACTGATATTGCCATCCACTTCCAATACCGCTAAGTTGACATCGGCAATCTTGGCGACACCATGTTCCCGGATCGCTTCCAATAATTCATTTGTTGTCAATTTTGCCTTGCGCAGATTGGTATCATTCACTTTTCCCTGATAGATGAGCATGACCGATTCACCCTGCATGACATGTCCAAACCAAGGAATTCGATACATGCACTCTTTAAAAATGGCATTGATCACAAACAGTGTACCGGCCGCCACAAGCCCTCCCATCAGAGAAGTATCTGAACCGACCATTGCATTCTGCACAGCATTGCTCAGAAGCATGATAAATACCAGATCCGCCACTGAAAGCTGCGCAATCTCTGTTTTGCCGAACAGCCGGATCGAGATCACAATGAACAGATAGACAGCAGCAGAACTTAATATAATATAGATATATCCCATAGTTTCTCCTTCAATTCACGGATTATTATAATCCTATTCGCTTAGAATGATCTTCTGACTTGAAAGAGAATCATACATCCGATCTTCACACCAGATCACTATATTGTCGGCATGATCATAGACCATGGATACGACTGTCGGGCACAATGTCTGCGATACTTCTTTCAGAATATCCATCAAGCCCAAAGCATCCAGCTCTTCTCCAGCATCTTCGATCATTTTCTCTGCTTTCAAATATCTGTCCATGCCCATCCATGAATGCTTTTCCTGACTGCCCTTATACAAAGAAAAATTCGTCATGATTGCATGTTTCGGTCTTTCCAGATATTCTGTCCCCTGACCAGGAACGACCTGCAGGACATTGCCATTATGATCTGCTATCTGCGCCTGATAAGTAATGCCAGGCATACTGCAGATCTTTTTCAGTTCTGCCAATGCTTTCGTCTGTGCAAAGTTTTTCTTTCCGCTCAGCAGATCCATATCCATCTGCAGGATATTTTCCTGATACGGGTTTGAAGGATTGCTGCGGGCATCAAAGGGCCAGCACGTCGGCATATGAACAAAATCGCCGAATTCATTCACACCAAATAACGGCAGCCATCCTTCTTTTTCATTCCATATTTCGATCCATACGTGCTTCGAACATGCAGACACACGATACTGCATATCAAGGATATCCAGATTCAATCCAACCAACGAATTCCTACCATTATAAACAATGCTCGTACACATCAGTATCTGCTCCTGCAGAGATAGCGCATCTCTTGATATTTCTCTCTCTTTTTCGGGTCTGTACTAATTTCTGTGTAAGATGGTGATCAGTAAATCTGCTTTCTTCTGCTGGCATCCATCAGTCTTAGGAAGAAGTATTCATCATCCGGATATCCATATCCCTTGCGACGTTCTGTCTTGATCATACAGT
>JAAYWN010000198.1 GCA_012516665.1 Erysipelotrichaceae bacterium | reverse complement strand
GAAGCTTGTATATTACACGAATAAGTTTGCGAGCAGCGTGTCCTTGAGCACATCGGTATATCTTTCCTTGATCCATCTTATGTTTATAATATAAGTGGAAGATTGGCTCATAGGATGTTACTGTGAAGGCAGCTTGGTAGAGCGCTTTTCTGAGATATCTGGAACCATGCTTTGAGATTGGCAGATGTTTGGCATCGTATGTGCCGGACTGTCTTCTGCCGGGATCCATTCCCGCGTAGGAAACAATGCCAGCTGCAGAGCTGAAGTTCTGAATATCACCAATCTCCGCAAGTATTGTCATTCCAGTAATCGGACCGATCCCTGGAATGGAAGTGATAGGAGAATTCAGTTTGCTGCTGAAGTCTTCTATTTTCTTTTCCAGAATATTAATCTGGGAGTCCATTGAAGTGATTATATTTATCATTGCTTTGACTTCCAGTTCTGCAGCTGGATTTTGACCATCGCCTACAGAGGCTTTGGCAGCCATCTTTAGATTCTCGGCAGTGAGCTTTGATTTTCTGCCACGTCCCTTGCCATCAAGGATCTTGCGCAAAGAGCGAATGTCTGCAGAAGCTATGCTCGCCGCACTTGGATAGGCTAGGATCATGTTCATATAGCGATGTGAGTAAGGGGTCCATGGGAGGGAATTGACCTCTGGAAATACGATATCCAAAGCCTTCTGCAGACGATTTTGGAACTCATTCATCTGTTCTTTCAGTTGATGATAGAGACGTGTAATATCCCGCAGTTCACGGTATGCCAGGGAATTCTTAGAGACGGATCTCCAAAGCTGTGTGTCTGTAAGCATCTGTGCAATCAATTGAGCATCTTTACGATCGTTCTTTGCATTTTGCCCCAGTTGCTTACGCCTTAAATTGGTGGCTCTTGGATTGATCAATGCAACAGAGACGTTATTATCAAGAAGAAAGTTAATTAAATTGTTACCGTAATGACCAGTATCTTCCATACCGGCTTTGTGTTTCCGTTTGAGATAGGGCTTGATGTTTGAATAGAGCAGTTGGAATCCCTCTTTATTGTTGTCAAAGAAGAAAGAATCCTTGAGAATCTCGCCGGTTTTATCATCCATTATGCATGCGCAGTGTTTGAACTTACCGACATCAATTCCGATGTTGATCATGAAATGAATCCTCCTTTTCAGTAGTTGTGAACATGACTGATTACCACCCGGATGTATCAAAGACTATGGTTCTAAATTTGAACTCAATTCCACAAAAAGGAAAGGCCCATCTAACTAATGACAATTTCCGGTACAACAAAGGTGGCTAGACAATCTCCTATGCAGTCAAAGCCGCAAAATATGAAGCACTAGTACACATTCACGATTTCCATTCTACACGGATACCCTGATCCGATACTAAACCAGGGAAGAAAGGAGCGTATACAGATTACCCTTAGCTAGATGGGCTAATTTGTATATACCAAAAATATGGCAAAAGATCTGGTGATCTATTATTCGCGCCGCGGAGAGAATTATGTCAATGGAAACATTGAAGTCCTGAAAAAGGGGAATACAGAAAT
>JAAYWN010000032.1 GCA_012516665.1 Erysipelotrichaceae bacterium | reverse complement strand
TAGCACGATGTGAAATGAAAAGAGCGAAAGATACTCACTGACCGCCTGATATCGGCTCATGACAAGCATTTATTTTCCCCAAAGAGTATGTTAAAATAGCATAGCACATGGGGTCATAGCTCAGCTGGGAGAGCGCGTGGTTCGCAATCATGAGGTCGGGAGTTCGATCCTCCTTGGCTCCACTGCAGACTGTTCATTCTGAACAGTTTTTTTATTTCGAAACAGCATGATGATTCTTTTGATTGAGAAATCTGCCAATGACCATGATCACTGCAAAGACGATCAGATACCATAGATTCTCAATGCCATGGCTGACCAAAGAAGCATAGATCATAAAGTAGGAACCAGCGATAGCAGCAGATGGGATCACAAATCTCTGCAAAATGGAAAGATCCTTTGCTTTGCGGATCCATTGAATCAGGATCGGAAGATAGAAACCATAAATCGTAATGATCGGCAGTTCGGATGAATCAAAGACAAAAGGTCCTGTCCACATCTGAGCAACATCGGCCAAGAAAAAATATAAGCCCCAGGCTGCACAGAGGATCAATCCTATGATCGCTGAATTATTCGGCATATTTGTCGATGCATCTACCTGAGCAAACATCTTCGGTGAAGGACCTTCCCCACGGGCAGATAATGCATACAGTCCGCGCGTTGTGCCCAGCATCAGACCATTCATTGTGCCAATGCATGAAACAGCCACGAACAGATTCAGGATATTGCCGAAGACATTTCCAAAAACATTGACAAAGGCTGCCGTCGCTCCCTGACTGATCAGTTCCTGATTGGAAGCACCGCCGGCAACACCGATATAATAGAATACATAGATTGTCGCAATGATCAGACATCCGATGACCAGTGCTCTTGGCAGATTTTTCTTGGCATCTTTGATCTCTGCATTGATGCTGGTCACGATGATCCATCCTTCATATGCAAAGGCTGTAGAGCATACAGCCGCTAAAAGCAGGTTCCCATTGGAAGAACCAGTCACGGCTGCCGCCGCCGTATGAAAATTGCTGCCAAGCGTTCCATTGATCAAGCCAAAGACCACTCCTCCCACGGCCATTAAAATCAGCGGGATCATCTTGATCACTGTTGTGCTGACTTGGATCTTTCCGGACAGTTTCGGAGAAAGTCCATTGACTGCATATGCTGCGCATAAATAGAACATCGTCAATGCCATACATTCTGGGCCTACCGCACAGCCGCCCTCCGACGCCGGAATGATCAGTTTCATATTTGGTGCGACCGAAGTTAAAAAAACAAGTGTGTATCTTGCTGAAAGCCACGCCAATACCGAAGTCATTGCCGGATAATAGATCGTGGTAACGAACCATCCAACATAATATGCATACCTGCTGCCGACGGTCGCTTCCGCATAATCAACAATGCCGTTGACCTTTTCATAACGCTGCGCCATCTGTGAAAAAGCCAGTGCGCAGACCATCATGATCATACCGCCGATGATCCATGCCCAAATGCCCAGCGGCATATTGCCGCCTGTTTTTGTCAGGATCGTCTGTGCTTTAAAAAAGACACCTGATCCTATGACAATTCCCACAACCATGCATACAGCCGTCCATAAGCCGTATTTCTTAGTCAATTTGTTTTCCATGATCAATCCCCTATTTTTTAACGTACTTTCTGATTATACTTCCCGCGTCAAAAAAAAGACATAGAATCCCTTCTACATCTTCTTCAGCCCTATTTTTCTTCTGCGGTCCCTTTTTCTGCATGCCTGCACATAGCATTGAACGTTTCTTCGCTGATATCATGCTCCATCTTGCATGCATCTTTTTCTGCCGTGATCGGATCAACTCCGATCTTCTCTAAGAAAGCCGTCAGAAGGCGATGCCGCTCATAGATCTTTGAAGCAATCTTCATACCTGGTTTCAGCAGCTTGATACTGCCATCCTTGGCCATCGAAATATACCCATTCTCTTTCAGCTGCTTTACAGCAAAAGATACACTTGGCTTCGTGACATTCAATTTCTGCGCAATATCAATGGAACGAATATATCCATTTTCTTGCTGCAGCATCAGCATTGCTTCCAAATAATCTTCGGCTGACTCATGGATCTTCATCATTCTGAAGCACCTTCTCTCGATGATAAAGTAGCACAATGCCAAGCACATTTCAAACAAGATGCCCCTTTGCCCTTCATTGATCTGACATGCGAATTTTAAAAAAAACTTTCAGCCAAATCTCTTCAGCCAAAAGTTCTTCTTTACTATGCATGAAATATCTTATTCAGTTTTGCCTGGGTCGTTTCATCTGCCATTGCCAACAGATCATCTCCCGCTTTGATCAGCGTATCGCCCTTCGCAATGATATTTTCTTCTCCGCGCATTGCTGCAATGATAATAGCGCTGTTCGGTATGCCAAGGTCCTTGATCCGCTTGCCATTGGCAGAAGATGTCTCACTGACATGGATCTGCACGATAGATGCATTTCCTCTTTCCAGCTTCAGCAATGTTGTCATATCTCTCAGATCAATGCCCTCCAGAATGATATGTCCCATCAGGTCCGCCTGATTGATCGATACATCGACGCCCATGCCTTCATTGAACATCCATGCATTATGCGGATTATTGACACGTGCGATGATCCTCGCCACGCTGAATTCAAATTTTCCGATCGTAGATGCAACTAAGTTCGTTTCATCTGCACCGGTCGCACATACAAGTACATCTGCTGTATTGATGCCCGCTGCTTCCATCATGTTCGGATCTGTTCCGGATCCCTCAAAGATACAGTCCATCGGGAGCTCATCCTTCAGTTTATCCAGAACACTTCTTCTGCTTTCCATCACTTTCACGCGGCAATGGTTCGCTAACAGAAGATTGGCAACATAGACACCTGTCTTGCCACCCCCTACGATAATTACATTCATCTTCGTACCTCCTCAGTCCATTCCCAGCAGTGTCTTCAAATGATCCGTTGAAGAGCAGAGTACAGAAATATACAGAATATCATTCTTTTCAATCGGTGTACCGCTGTTCGGGATAAAGATCTGGTTGCCTCTGCTGATGGCAATCACATTCATCTCCCCATAGACACATAGTTCATTGACAGTTCTGCCTGCCAGCATTTCCGGTGCCTGAGCCCGGATGATCTCAGCTTGGGAATCTCCCAACATCAGAATGCTGTCCAGCTGATTGTAGCTGAGCATATCCATGGCCATCTGAATGCCCCAGGAAGTTGTCGAGATCGTCTCAATGCCAAAGCTTCTGTAGATGGCAGCTCTTCGAGGATCATAGAGCCGGCAGATGATATGCGGCACACGATAGGCATCTCTTGCCAGTTTGCCGATCAGGGCATTTGTTTCATCCTTCTTGCTGCAGGCAACAATTGCATCGCTCCGCGTAATACCTGCCTGTTCCAGGACGTCACGGTCAAAACCTATGCCAGTGATCTTTGTTCCTGTAAATTTTGCATCCAGAAGTTCAAAAGCTTCTGGATCAGAGTCAATGATCGTTACTTCATTTCCCTTTTTTTCCAATGTCATGGCTAGGCCTGAGCCGAATTTACCGCAGCCTACAATGATCACTTTCATTTTGTTTCTCCTTTTTTCTGCATATTCCTGCGAACAATATACTTTCTCAATTCATCTAAACTGATGATCAGGATCGGGCATAGGATCAGATAAATCCATTCTACGCCTGTTATGGATGCTGTCTGCAGGAATTCATTCATAAATGGCACATACATGAACGATAAGATCAGGCCAAGTTCCAATACAATGCCAAATAGAATCGTATGGTTGCTGAAGATCGAGTTTTTGAAGATCGATGTTGTTTCTGTACGGGCGCATAATACAACGCCGATCTGACAGAATACAATAGATGCCAAGGCCATCGTTGTTGCCTGCTGATAGACCGTTCCAGAAGCAGCCAAGGAACCGATAGCAGGCCATCCATTTACAATATTCGCTAAGAAGTATCCGCCCAAAGAGAGCAGAGACTCCATCATGCCATACCAGAAATATGCAAGCATGACAAGACGGCGGTTCAATAGACGTTCGCCCTGTTTGCGGGGCGGAACATCCATAATGCCATCTTCCGGCAGCTCAGCACCTAAGCCAAGGGCCGGCATCATATCTGTGCCAAGGTCGATCGACAGGATCTGCATGACCGTCAATGGCAGCGGGATCAATCCGCCTGAGAATAAGAAAGCTGCGGATGGAACTGCTTCCGGTGTGTTTGAATTGAAGATATAAAGAAGGAATTTGCGAATGTTGCGATACACTGCTCTGCCTTCACGAATTGCTTTGACAATGGATGCAAAGTTATCATCTGTCAGGATCATTTCAGCAGCCTCTTTGGCCACATCCGTACCGGTGATGCCCATAGCAACACCGATATCTGCTTTTTTCAAAGCCGGTGCGTCATTGACACCGTCTCCCGTCACAGCTACGATCTCGCCAAGTTCCTGCAATGCACTGACAACACGGTATTTCTGTTCCGGGGCCATTCTGGCAAAGATGACTTCCTTTTTCAGATCTGCTTTCAGATCATCATCTGACATATCTTTCAGCTGTGCACCGGTAATGATCGTCGGATGCTCCGAAGTCACAATACCGATCTTTTTCGCAATTGATTCTGCGGTCAGACCATAGTCGCCAGTGATCATTACGATCCGTATGCTTGCCTTATGGCATTGGGCAACTGCTGCGGCAACCTCTGGCCGAGGCGGATCCATCATAGCGACCAAGCCGACAAATGTCAGATTCTTTTCAATGATCTCCGGGGTATAATCGCGCAATGCCTTTGGCAGCTGATCATCCTCGCCCAGCCGCCTTACAGCGACCGCCAATACGCGCAGTCCCATCATGGCATAATGATCGTTGGCAGCCATGATCTGCTGACGGATCTCATCAGTCAGTTCGACCGTTTCGCCGTCCTTCATCATGCTTGTGCATAGTTCCAAAGTCTCCTTCGGTGCACCTTTGATATATGCGATCCGATTCTTTCCCTGGATCGGCTTTGCCAAACTGTGGATCGTACTCATCCGTTTTCTGGTGGAATCAAACGGCAGTTCGCGCAGTCTTGGTGATTTATCCAATTCCTGCTGCACATGTATCCCTGCTTTTTCAGCAGCTACGCCTAAGCATGCTTCTGTCGGATCTCCCAGCACTGTATAGCGGTCATTGGTCTCATCTGGCGGCAGAATACGTGCATTGCTGCAGAATGATGCAGCGATCAGCAGTGTTTTCAGATCATAATCATCTTCTGCCTTGACTGCTTTGCCTTGGTCTAAGATCTCGCCTTTCGGTCCATATCCCAATCCGCTGACTTCCAATTCTCTTCCCGGCAGGAAAAGATGCGTGACCGTCATTTCATTCTGGGTCAGAGTTCCCGTTTTATCAGAACAGATCACCGAAGTGCAGCCTAATGTTTCAACCGCAGCAAGACGCTTGACTAAAGCATGTTCAGCAGCCATGCGCTGCACTGCCATGGCAAGTGACAGGGTCACCGTCGGCAGCAGTCCTTCTGGAATGAAGGCAACGAACATGCCTAAAGCAAAGATGAATGCCTGGGCAAAAGGCTGATGGACGAACAGCAGTGCAGCGGCCAAGAAGGCAATGCCGACACTGGCTGAAATGATCGTGATCTGCTTGGTAAGCACATCCAGCTCTTTCTGCAAAGGGCTCTGTTCTTCTTTTACGGTCTGAGCCAATGACGCAATATGACCGAATTCTGTATGCATGCCAGTTGCTGTCACGACTGCTCTGCCCGTTCCTGACGAAACACTGGTCCCTTCAAAGATCAGGTTCGACATTTCAAAGCGGGTCAGTCCATCCTCCAGGATCGGATCATGATTCTTGCGGATTGGATTGGATTCGCCAGTCAAAGTAGACTGATTGACCTGCATATCGCTGCTTGCAATCAAACGAGCATCGGCCGAGATCTTATCTCCTTCTTCGATGATCATGACATCGCCCGGCACAAGATCTTCTGCTAAGATCTGTGTTTCATTGCCATCACGAATGACGCGGGCATTTGCCGGAAGCATATTCTTTAAAGCTTCTGTTGCTTTGCCGGCACGGAATTCCTGCCAAAAACTGAACAGTCCATTCAGGATATTGACCATCCAGATGGCATATGCCAATTCCGGTGTTCCTGTAAACATAGCTACACCGCCGCCGATCCAAAGCATGATCGCCATCAGACTGGTAAAGTTCTCTAAGAATACCAGGATCATCGGTTTTCCCTTTGGCTTAGCAAGTACATTTTTGCCAAATCTGCTTGTATTTTCTGCAACCTGCTCACTGCTCAGTCCTCTGATGGATGAGCCCATTGCCTGGCAGGCATCCTGCGGGCTTAATTTCTGTATTTCATTTTCTGTATCTTCTGTCATAACTTTTGGTTCTTCTTTCGTTTCCCCCAGATATATCTGATAACAATGCGAGATATTAGCACTGCAAAAATACGAATGCAAGAGGGCAAATGAAAATATTTTTCTTGACTTTTCAACAGATTAGAAACTTAAATTATTCCCCATTTTTAGGGAAAATCACGGAATCGCATTTCTCGGCATCGTAAGGGCTTACACTTTTTTTGCAAAAGAAAAAAGATACCTGAGCGAACAGATATCTTTGCTATGAACCTTTATGCCAAAACAAGTGAAACTGCTTCCGCAAGATCAATTTTACTGATCTGCCTACCGATCGTCCCATCCTCTTTCAGCGCAAAGGAAACGACCGTATGAGAATACCTGTTGGCACATACCAAGCATCCATCTGCCAAGATAAAATCTCTTGGCTGTCTGCCGCCGCAGCCCGCGACCTGCATCAAAGTAGGAATATGATTGCGCAGTTCAATGACCGAAAGAACATCTTTTTCTCTTGTACTGACATACAGACGATCTTCTTTTTCATTCAGACGCACAGCAGCTGTTCCGCGTACATGCTTTTCGTCATTTTCCAAGACACTGATGCATGCTTCGATCTTCCAATCTCCGCAGTGAATCACAAACAGTTCATTGCTCAGTTCTGATACAAGATACAGATATTCGCCGTCTTTCGTAAATACGCCATGGCGAGGTCCCGTGCCCTGATGGAAACGTATTGAATCCGTCTGATTCAGATCCTGGTCAAAGATCACAACTCTGTCCATGAACAGTGCCGGCACCAAGATCATATCTTTCCAAAGGAGCACCTGATGGCATCCGCCGCCATCCATGATCTGTACCGTACGGATCAATTTCAGCTTTCCATCGATGTTTTCCAGCGCGCTCAATGTTCCTGTATGATAATTCGCGGTATAAATACGATTTCCCTTCTGCACGATATAGCATGAGGTGCGTTCTTCATACTTCTTCTGATCCAGGATCTTTCCCTTTTTATCGATCAGCACTGCTCCAGCACCACCCTGTGAAAAATCAGCGACGGAAGCAATTACGCCATCCTGCAATGAAATATACTTAGGATTCTTAACTGCACAGAATAATTTTGGTTCCCCCAGCTTCCCATCCTTAACTGCAAACTGATAGATTCCTTCACTTCCTGTACCTGTATAGGTACCTGCATAGATCATCTGCTTCATCGTGATGCCCACCTTTCTTATGCAAATGTTTTTAAGATCTTCGGAAGATCTGCCACAGTAATAATGCCCAATGGCTTTTCATTCAGAGATCCTTTATCTGTAATCAGAATTGCCAGCAGCGATTCCCCATGATTCATCGAGCTTTCAAAGCCCTGGATCGCTGAAGTAATAGAACTGTTCCTTGGCAGGAAAAGCACTTTTTCATTCTTCACAGACGCCAAGATATCATTGACAAGATGTTTTTCTTCATCATGATGCATGCTCCAGTCCGCAATCTCACGAAGCGTCAGAAGACCTTTGTAGACGCCTTCTTCATAGACCGGCAGTTTGCTTGTATTCATATCATTCATGGTCCGATATGCTTCTTCGATCTCTGTATGCGGACCGACCGTGATCACCGGTGCCGTTGCGAACTGAAGGATCCGATTGTCCTGTTCCAAAAGATCAGCGATCCTTTCAATACTGTCTGTCACCGAATCGCATGGTTCCGCAATGATCTCATTATTGCCGCCGCGCTCATGCACGATCGCATTGCGCAATTCGCTGTATTCCCGCAGTGTCTGCTGATTCAGAGAAACGATCTTATTGACCGAAGCACCACGATACAGCAATTGGGCAAAAGGTTTGTAGCTGGATTCTTTGCAGATCTCGCCCATCTTTTTTTCAATGCGGGCAAAAGCCGCCAGGAATCTTTCTGCATTGCTCATATTGATCTTCTCTCCAATCCATTATAATCGCAGATAGCATAGTAAAGTTTCTGCGCAGCTTTCTGATATCCATCCTCATTGGCCCAGGTACTGACATCTGTTTCATTGGTCACATAGAATTGATTAGTCACAATGACTGGCATATCGCACTGCTTCATCAATGCAAGCGTGTCCAGCTGATAAGCAGATGTATCCTCGCTGGATACAAATTTCATTTCATATGTGCCATCGCTCTCATATGGCTGATAATACAGATATCCCGTACTGACTGGCCAATCTTCAGCCGTAAATGCATTGGCTGCTGCCTGTGCAAGTCTTAAAGAAGCTTCATGATTTTTAGAACTCGGAATATCTGCGTAAACATGCATGCCGCTCAGCGCCGCATTTGGATTTCCATCTGCGTGAATGCTTATCACAAACAAAGGATTATCCTGGTTGATCTTCTTCGCTCTTTCACTGACACTGGAAGAAGTGCCTGCTTCATGTGAAAGAAGCACCTGAAATCTTTTGTCTTTCTTCAGCAGTGCCTGCAGATCAGTGACAATGTTCTGACATACATCCGCTTCATTGACAATGCCTTGATAGCCTGTATCGCTGCCGCCGTATGCCGCATCCAGTTCAATCCTGACACGGTTCTGCGATGCCCCGGAACATGCGCTCATCGTTGATCCAAAAGTCAGGAAAACAAGCAGGATGCATAATAGGATCACAATAGGATCCTTCCATGCGATCTGCCGCAGGTCCCGGCGTATATTTTTTACGATCTTATTTTCTTTTCTATGACTGTCTGAACTGCTTCTTTCGCTCATCTGCATTTCCCTTCTAGATCTGACAATGACGCATCCGCTTCCATATGGTCTAAGACCATTTGGATCAGATGTTCCATATCACTGCCCGCTTCATATGAGGCTGGGCTCATGTAATCCACCCTGCCATCATGGATCAGCTTTTCAGCCGTCTGTCTGGCTTTCTGCCCATTCCTGCTGTAGACCGCAAT
>JAAYWN010000031.1 GCA_012516665.1 Erysipelotrichaceae bacterium | reverse complement strand
TAAACAGATATCACATCTAATTAATATCAGTATTACTTCGTTTGTTTTTATAATGCTCAACAGGATTGTCTCTGTACTATCCTGTTTTTCTTATTCTCCACTGAAGCATTGAAATTCTTATAAGATAAAAAAAGCCGGCAGTTCAATGAACTGTCTGCTTTTTCTTGCCTTCTTTTTTCTTCTCACGTCTCTCCTGTTTCTTTTGATCAATGATCTTCAGACAGCCATTGGAGACACGATACTCTTTGCCATTCAATGCCGTAATGCGCTTGAAAGCAAAGGGAAGGAAGCGAATTTCCTTAATGTATGAGATTGTTTTATAATTTACCCGATCTCCGGCAAGCAGGAAAGCTTCATCGTCATAATGCATGCGGTATTTCTTGTTTGTCAGAAGTGTCTGACCAATGAAGAGGAAGAAAGTCACAACACCGATAGCAGAAGTTGTATAATCTGCCGCGAAATATCCATAGACTGCAAAAGAGATGCCAGCAGCAGCAAATATGATATAGATTGCTTTCAATCCCTTGCTGTAGTCATAGCATTCATAGTTCTTTCGCTTCAATTCCATCTGCAGTGCATTATTATATTCTTTGTATTCCTTTATGTTAGCCCACAGAAGCAGAATGCCTACAGCATAGCTGAAGACAGTCAAAAACAGATCTCCACCATTCATTTTGTTAGCCCTCGTGTGAAAAATTATAGCACACTTTATGACAGTTCAATATTGCAAGGAGGCACACATGGAAAAAATTGTTCATACAATAAAAATCGAAGATCTTCCTCAGGACCGCATGATCCTGAAGCGCATATATATCAAACCTTATACTGCTATCTATACGATCTTGGCAGCCGGTGCAGCCTTGCTGATCTTCCGTACACAGGTTTGGTTCTTAGGCATCATTCTGGTCGCTCTTTCATTATTTGCACTGTTCTTTGTGAATAATCATCTGCAGCTGGAGATCTGTGATGACTATGCCGTTCTGTATTCCGACAGCACACCAGGCCAATGCCAAGTGTTTCATTGGAGCGAAGTCATTGAATGGGGCATTAAGCATGAGTCCAGCGGTGATTTTCTCAGTGTCCGTCTCAAAGACGGCGATCTGATCCACACAGCAGTCAATAACAGCAGCACGGTCTATCGGGCACTGAACCATCAGATGCCGAAGCAGGAATCCAGCTATCGCCTGCATGAAAGGATCAATGAAAAAAGAAATGCGCCAAGCAAGTTCAAATGGCCTTGGCAGAGGAAAATGAAATGAGTGAAAAAGAAGAGATCCGCGATCTGTTCCTGCGCTATGGCATTGAAATGCCGCGCCGGTTCAGACGAAATGAAAAAGATGCATTCTGCAATGCAGCTGGCAAAGAATTTCAGAAGAACGGCTATCCCGTCAAAGCTATCGCAGGTACATATAAAGTCAGAGCTGTCGATGTTGCAGCAAACGATCTGAAAAACGCAGAGAATATCGTCATTGCCAACTATGACACACCGATGCACAACTTCGGCAATCCATTTGCCTATTATCCATTGAATGGACCTAGCTCTGTAAAAGCATCCACGCTGCCATACTATACACCGCAGATCATCTGCATGCTCATAGCAATCTTTTTCATATTTGCCTATGTCGGCAAGATCGATTTTCCGCACGTCCTCTCTTCTCAGTGATTGTGACAGCGGCTGTCTTTGCCTGCTGCATCTTAGGCTATATTCTATCAACTGCATTTGGCAACAAATGCAATATGAACCGCAACACTTCCGGCTGCGTCGGCGCTATGCGCATCAGTGCACTGCTGAAGGATGCAAAAAATAAAACTGCGTTTGTGCTTACTGACTATGGATGCTCACGGCACACCGGCGACAATGTCCTGCGCCATGAGATCCCAGATACGATCGATCATAAGCAGATCATCTACTTGGACTGCATTGGCAATGGCGATACGACAATGGTCGGCTATACCGAAGGGCATAAAAAGCAGGCCGAAGAATTGGCTGCCTGCATCCATGCCAAGCTCTATCAGCTGACACCCTCTGAATTAAAATACACATCCTTCTCCTACTATCCTTCCGGTCTTCTAGTGACCAGAGGCTTCTACAAAGAAGAAAGCAAAATTGTTTCCATTCCGGATACCGCAACAAAGCAGGACGATACCGTTGATCCTGATGCGGTCGAAGAACTATGCCAAGGCATCGCATCCTATCAGGAAAAGAAACCCATAGAAAGGAAGGAAACAAAAGAAATAAATGATCATGAATAATGCTGAGAACATTCTGCAGGAAGCCATCAGCAGACAGGAAATACCAGGTGCCTGCTATGCCTTTGTCACCGAAGACCATTGTGAGTTCGGCCATGCCGGCTATCGTCAGCTGATCCCGCAGAAGCTTCCTGTCGAAGCAGATACGATCTACGATATGGCAAGCTGCGCAAAAGTCATTGCGACCGCAACAATGATTTTGCAGCTTATTGAACAGGGATGCTTCTCTCTGAATACACCGCTGCAGAAAATACTGCCTGATTTTAGACATCCGGAAGTTACCATAGAACATCTGCTGACGCATTCCTCCGGCCTATGTTCCGATGATAAAGCATACCGCAGATGCCACTCCAAGCAGGAGATGTGGGACTTCATCAAAGAAATGCCCCTTGAATATGTTCCGGGAGCACAGGTACTGTATTCAGACTTTGGCTTTATTGCTTTAGGTTTTGTCATTGAACACTATGTCGGATCTTTGGATACGTATGCCAAAGAAAATATCTTTGATCCTCTGCAGATGAAAGACACATGCTATCAGCCAAAAAAACATGGACTGCTTGATCGCTGTGCTGCCACAGAAGTCACCGCAGAACGCGGCGTGATCGTCGGCGAATGCCATGACGGAAAAGGATATCTTTCTGGATGGCATCAGCGGCAATGCCGGCCTGTTCTCCACTGCTTTTGATCTTTCTCACTATGTACAGATGATCCTGCATGATGGAACATATCAAGGAAAAACAATTTTAAAACATGATACGGTTGAGCTTCTGAAGCATTCCCGTACCGATGGCTTAAATTTAAAACGTACTTTGGGATGGTTCAGCAATGATCCTGATCAAAGCGATGGCCATCTTATCTCTTCTTCATGTATTTATCACACTGGTTTCACAGGCACCTCTGTCTATATTGACTTCATTCGCCATTGCGGGATCATCCTGCTGACCAATCGAGTCCATCCAAGCCGCGACAATAATACGATTGTTCAGATACGCAAAGATTTTCATGATGCAGTCCTAAAAGCATTTGATGACGCATCCAATAAAAAATAAGAAACATATAAAAAGCACAATGCAGAGTTGCATCATGCTTGCGTATCATATAGATTCATATCAATGCTGTTCTATAGATGCTGCAATTTCCTGATTCACCTCTGCAGGATTGTCGCTATTGAAAAGTGAACAGCATTTTTTATGTGCAGAGGACATTCCATGCATTGACAGTATATCTGTCTGTCTATGCGTGAATACAATGTATTTTACTGTTTCTTCCACATTTTTTTCTGCATGCATAGATTGATGATCAGCATGATAAGCATGCCTATAGTTATGATCAAGGAAGGCATATACGAACCAGCCGCATCGTAGATCATCCCATGAACTGTGATCATCCCCGCATTCAGAGTAGAATAGACCATCTGTATTTTAGAAAATACTTCCGGAAACTTTTCTTTGCCGGCCATCTTGGCCACGATCAAAGGCAGACCGACAGAGCCAATTGCATAAATGAAGCCAAAGCTCAAAGATCCTATCGTTCCCATCCATAAGGTACCAAGCAGCATCAGTATTAATTCAATGATTCCCGTGATGCATACAATCGTATACAGGATCAGTGAATTCACTGTTCCATAGCGATCGCACAGCACACCAAGCAGAAGCTTAGAACAAACATTGCCAATCATTGAAAAAGACATCATCAGTGAACTGAATTCCGCATCCGCACCGGCCTGAACAGCAATAGACGAGATATGACTGCCAAAGCCAACAACACATGCAATGAAGACCGTTACTGCTCCAGTTATAAAGATTTTTTTCTTCCAAGTACCATTGCCGGCTGTACTGGGAACTGACTTTTTTAACTCGCTGCCATCGGATTCTCCATAAGGCCTCATGCCAAGTTCCTGCGGCTTCAGCCTGACAAAGAAACTTCCTGGCAAAGCCATTGCTAAGATCACGATGCCCATGAAAATGTATGCCTGACGCCACGAATATGCAGCAATGATCCGGCCGAACAGAGGGCACATCAATGCACTGATCAGTCCGGATGCGCTCAGGACAATGCCAGTGATCCGTCCGATTCCTTTATGGAACCAGTTCTCCAGCATGATATTGATCGGGATAATACCGAACAGACTTGATGCAAATCCCAAGACCATTCCTGCTATGATGAATTCCCACAAGCTCTGAAATCCTGCCATCATAAAGCAGCATACAGAACATAATATCGAACCTATGATACAAAGTGCGCTGAGCGAGAATCTCTTCAGAAGTCTCGTGACCAGCATGCCTGAAAAAGCAGTCACCAAGGACATTACTGTAATCGATAGAGAAAGATCGCCGATACCGCATTGAATGCCCTTCGCTACAGGCTGCAGGAACACGCCAGCACAGTTGGAAATAATCCCAAGTGTCACTCCTGCATATGCAGCACATACTGCTGCAATCAGGATGTAATACCAATTCATATGTTTTTCAGTATCTGTATTTGTCATATCTGCTGATCTCTGACACTCTTTATGTTTGTTTAAATAATAAAAATATCATATCACGATAAAGAAGAGAATCACATCCGCAGATCATCAATTACTTTATTCATCCATTTTTTTGAGGCTTCATCAGGAAGAATGGGTTAATTTCATAGCTTTGTAGGGAAGCTGCACATCTATATCAGAGCACTTGAGCATGATCATGTCGATCATGTTCTTTATGTTACGGAATCCAAAAGCTGCTCTGATAATGAGCTTG
>JAAYWN010000030.1 GCA_012516665.1 Erysipelotrichaceae bacterium | reverse complement strand
TTGTTCACAAAACTCAGTATAAGGAATTTATGTCTTTTTATATAGTCTAAACGCTTATTTCATCAGCACATACGCTGATTTATATACCCACACTTATTGATGAAGAGCCAAAAATAATGATATGCTCTGTCTTGACCTTGCGCAGCAGCTGCTTCATCTCTTCTGCAACCACTACATCAAAGGAAGTCAGCGGCTCATCCAGCAGAAGGATCTCGGGATCTGCCATCAGTGCTGTCAGCATCTGCATTTTATTATTCATGCCAAAAGAATAATTCTTGATCAGTCGATCGCGGTCCTCTTCCTGAATGCTCATCATATCAAAATATGCATCGATGCTCTTGGTATGATCCGCCTGCGGGTTGGCTTCCGCAAAGAATTTCAGGAACTCTCTGCCAGTCAGAAATTCCGGTACCGTCGGTGATGACAGTACATAGCCAATATCATCTGCCTGCAGCGGGCGCTTCTCATTGTCTTCTTCAACCTCAATGGTCCCGCCATCCTTATCCATATCTTCATTGATACAGTTGAACAGTGTTGTTTTGCCTGCTCCATTGCGGCCGATCAAGCCATAGATCTTCCCTGTCTCAAAGGTGAAAGAAGCTCCTTTTAAGACTTTTTTTTCATCGAATGATTTTTCTACATTCTCCAGGATCAGCTTTGTCATGATATACTCTCCCCTATTTCGGATACCAGTCTTTGTTTCTATAAAAAAACTGTACGTCTCCGCATGAAGCAGAAACACGCACAGTCTTATGCCTTTACAATGCCCTTGTATTCAGATAATGATCTTCCTAAGATAAAGTTCGCGATCGGGTTGACAAGGACCAGAGCCGCTGTCATTCCGCCCGTACGGCCGAATGCTTTTGACTGATGAAAGCAGCGCATGATCTGCAGTACCTGCGAAGCAATTACGAGCACGAAGCCAGCCCAGGCAATGACCTGTATCTTCAGCATTGAACCAGCAATCAGCATCACGATGCCAAGCACCGCTGTCAACAGCCAATAGACACCGATATTCTTTTTATTCCAGCAGAGCTTATATACTTCCATTTCACGGACGAAAGGAATAAATGCTTTTCCTTCAGATACGCCCGCTTTCTTGAACTCGCCCTTATATCCCAAAGCATTCAGGATATACCAGACAAGATAGAAGACGCCCCATGTGATATAGATCTTCATTGTTTCTGTCATCATGCCGCCTCAGTTCTGTTCTACTTTTTCCAGATCGCTGTAATTGATATCGGTCGGTGTCTCACGGCCGAAGATCATGCAGAGAACATTGGCAATCTGCGACTGATCATTCATTGTGCTGACACGGCCTTCCATCCCAACGAACGGTCCCGTAAGGATCTTGACTGTATCACCGATCTTAAAGTCAACAACGATCTTCTTGTCGCTCTGTCCCATTCTCTTCAGAATGGATTCCATTTCATCCGGTGCAACAGGGAACGGCTTTGCGCCGCCGCCGGAAGATCCAATAAATCCGGTGACTCCTGGTGTATTACGAACAACATACCAAGCTTCATCTGTCATCTTCATTTCAACAAAAACATAGCCAGGGAAAAGATTATGCATCTTCTCTACTTTCTTGTCTCCCTTGATCTCAATCTCGGGTTCTTCGGCGACCACGATCCGGAATAATGAGTCCTGAATGCCCATGGTCTCAACTCTCTTTTCGAGATTATCCTTAACGCGGTTCTCATGTCCGCTGTATGTATTTACAACGTACCAGCGCGTTTCATTTTCATCATCTACAACGCTTGAATTTTTATCTTCCGTCATTTTGTTCTCCTTAAGCAACGAATGTCAGCAGCCATGTGACCAGCAGATCGCACAGTACAAAGAATACAGCAAAGAACGCTGTAAACAGAATGACTTCTCCGCTGTTCTGAAGAATACCAGGATTGTTCGTCCCTTCACTCTTCCAATGCGGCCATCTGACACGCTTAGCTTCTTTATGAATGCCGCTGATGGAGAACCATCTGTCTTTTGCGGCCTGGCTCTTCCGCTGTTTTTTCGCTTCTGCTTTTTCTTTTTTCTTTGTTTCTTTGGCAGCCAGTCTGTCTGCCTTCTTATCTGTTTCTGTCATTGGAAACCTCCTGATCACTTTGTTTCCTTATGGAGCGTTACCCGGCCGCACTTAGGACAGTACTTCCGCAGCTCCATTCTTTCTTTGCTGTTTTTCTTAGAACGATGCGTTGTGTAATTCCGTGACATGCATACTTCGCATGCCAAGATAACCTTATCATCTTTTGCCATAACAAAAAACTCCTTGAAATGCTCATATACTCTAACACAGACCTATCCTTCGGTCAATTGAACATTATCCAGCATCTTTCATGCTTTTCTTTACTTTCCGCTGCACTTTTTCCATCCGTTTATACCATTGCTTGGCAGTGCAGTTCATCTGGGCACTTGCTTCGCTGGATGCGGTATTCTTTGTCCAAAGATAGACATAGTTCTTTTCTTCTTCATTCATTTTCTGCACGGTCCGTTCCAGCCGGTTTTTCGCTTCATGATACTGCAGATAATATTCCGGTTCCGCAAATGGATCTGTCTGAGCAAAGCAGTCATAAGGGGAATCTTCTTCCTTTACGACCGCATCAAAGGCAATGGTATGCTCAAGCCAATCGCGGTTGTCGGCCCGCCGCAGCACATTGGCCGCCCGCCGCTTCAGCACAAGCGTCAGAAAAGTGCGCCAGCTTGCATCGCAGTCTTCCCGATACCTTTCACACGCATCCATCAGGCCGATGCGCATCTCCAGAATGATCTCTTCTTCAGCCCCGCCGTATCCCCGCGACTTTGCCACGACCAGATTCCGCAGAAAGATAAAGTAGGGCTGATACTGTGCAAAAAGAGCCGACAGGGCAATCGAATCCCCCATGCGGCTCATATAGATCAATTCATACGGATTGTATTCCATGCCATTTCCTCCTAAAGAGGGAAGCGTGCACTGTAGATCTGATACATCAGGACGCCGGCTGAAACAGAAGCATTCAGGGATTCTATCTTCCCCCGCATCGGCAGAGAAACGACATAGTCGCAGTTCTCCCGCAGCAGACGGGAGATCCCCTTTCCTTCATTGCCGATGACTAAGACCGTATTCATATCATACTTCAGGGAACGATAATCCTGCCCATCCATATCCGTGCCTACGATCCACCAGTTCTTTTTTTTCAGCTCTTCGACAGCTCTGGATAAGTTGGTGACTTCACAGCACTTGACCGTATCAATTGCCCCAACGCTCACTTTCGCTACAGTAGGCGTCAGTCCAACCGCATGTGTTTTCTTGAACACCACACCGCTCGCACCGACCGCATCTGCAGTACGCAGGATCGCACCTAAGTTATGCGGATCCTCCAGTTCATCCAGCAGAATGATCAGCCCATGTTCCCCCTCGGGCACATTGGCCATGATCTCTTCCAGACTGTAAGTCTTGTAATCATCGATCTCCGCCGCAACGCCTTGGTGACGGTCCGTGCCTGTCACTTTCGTCAGATATTTTCGATCTGTCGTTCTGACTCTGACATGGTATCTCTGCGCCATCGCTTCCATTTCTCTGTCGCTGCCCGCAAGCCACAGCATCCGGCACTTGGAGGCATCATCCATCAGGATCTGTTTTACAACATTCTTCCCGTATATAAATTGTGACATGGTCTCTCCTATTTCTGAGTCCGGATTCTGTCCCAGATCTCTTTAATTCTTTCCTGTTTTCCTTCCAGATACAAAGCGCCTAACATCGCTTCAAATCCCGTCGACATCCGATAGGTCTGAGCATCCGTATTCTTCGGCACAGAACCAGAATCTGAATTCCTGCCCCGATGATAAATTTCCTCTTCTTCTTCGGTAAAGAAATTCTCCTCATGAAGCTGATCATAGAAGGCACTCTGTGCCTTGGCCGAAACATAGGAAATGCTTTTCTTCTGCAGTGTTTTTCCTTTGCTTTCGCCATCTTCGATCAATGTACTGCGGACCAGCAGCGACCATACTGCATCGCCCAAAAAAGCAAGTGTCCGCCCAGAGCATTCATTTACTTTCATGCCAGCAGCCCCTTCTCGCTCAGAGCCTTGCGATACACATCTGCCTGCGCAAAATCCTTCGCCTGTTTCGCTTCTTTCCACTTGGCGAACATCTCACGATCTTCCGAAGTGATCACCGGTCTTTCCACCTCAATGCCAAGGATTGCCAACATTTTTTCCACACTGACGATCAGTCTGCCAACATTCTGCCAATCGATCTCTCTTGTACGCACAGCCTGATTCAGCCTCTTCACGGTATCGAAGATGACCGTATATGCATTCGGTGTATTCATGTCATCATCCATCTGATCTAAGAAAGCACGATAGCTCTCTTCTTCATAGGCATCGCCGATCTCAATACCAGCCAGCGCTGCTTTGATCTCTGCCTGTTTCATTGGATTTGTGACCTTCTCCAATTCTTTGCGGGCTGTTTCAATCGTTTCATCCGAGAAGTTCAGTTCTTTTCTGTAATGCACAGATGAGATCAGCCATCTGGTCAGATTTGTTCCCAGCTTATCAATGACATCCTTTGCCCATAGCGTATTTCCCAAGGACTTGGACATTTTCTGCCCATCGATATTGATCATCGCATTGTGCACCCAATAGTTCGCCAGTGCATTGTGATGCAGTGCTTCCTGCTGTGCGCATTCATTTTCATGATGCGGGAACCGCAGATCAGCACCGCCGCCATGAATATCGATCTTCTCGCCCAGATTCTCATTGATCATAACGACACACTCTGTATGCCAGCCCGGTCTTCCCTTTCCCCATGGCGAATCCCATTGGATCCCTTTATCTGTCTTCTTCCACAAAGCAAAGTCATAAGGATTGCGTTTTCCCTCATTGACATCAATGCGTGCTCCCGCTTCCAGATAATCCAATTTCTGATGTGATATCTCACCGTATTTCGCATCACTGTCCACCGAGAAATACACGTCGCCATTCTCCGCCACATACGCACTTCCTGCTTTGACCAGATCTTCCACGAAAGCAATGATGCCATCCATGGTCTTTGTGACCTGCGGCATAACATCCGGGAATTCCACATGCAGTCCTCTGCGCACGTCCTGATAGGCATCAATATATCTCTGGGCAATGACTTCCTCTGTTGTATTTTCCGCAATGGCCTTATTGATGATCTTGTCATCTACATCCGTAAAATTGGAAACATATTTTACTTGATACCCCTCTGCTTCCAGCAGTCTCTTCAGCACATCAAAGACAACGATCGGGCGGGCATTGCCAATATGCGCATAATTGTATACCGTCGGTCCGCATACATACATGCTTACATGTCCTTCTCTGATCGGTTTGAATTCTTCGATCTTCAGATCTTTTGTGTTATAAAGCTTGATCATATCTCTCTCCTCCAAAATAAAAACGCCTTTTCAAAAAGGCGCCTCAGCGCGGTCCCACTTTTCTTTGTTCTCATTCCTTTAACGCAGGCAGCGTTCCTTGTTCAGGACCCTCCGGGCTGCTTCTCTCTTCCTCTTATCAGAATGATCTCACCAATTCATTCTTCTCTGCAGATATTCGAAAGAGTTCCTTCCCTTCATCAGTTTTCATAAGTATAGAACACAAATCGCTTTTCTAAAAGTATCTCGCACAATTTCCTGCCGTTTTGCCATTTTCCATAATATACTGAATATAGATAAAGGAGATCTCAATATGCCAGATAAGAAATCATTGCAGGAGCAGGCCAAAGAAGCCTTGAGCGCGGTCAAGAAAGTCAGCGGCGAAACGTATGATGCCTTCAAGAGCAGCAGTGCCGGAAAAGAGGTCTTCGGTGAAGACGGAAAACTAGGTCAGGATGATGCAGAACGTCTGAAGAACGATGCCGGTGCCGCAATGGACAAAGCCAAGACTTCCCTTCTCGGTGAAGATGGAAAGTTCGGTGATGATGACAAGCAGCGCCTGAAGCAGCAGGCAGAAGACCTAGGCAATCAGGTAAAGAATTCACTGAACAGTTTCCTTAACAGCAAAGATCAGAAATGAATAGATAGGAGCCCGAAAGCCCCTATCTATATTTTTTACTGCAGATCATCCCCATTGGACGCAATCACCTTTTTATACCAGGCAAAGGAATCTTTCTTAGATCTGGCCAAGGTACCGGAACCATCATTATTCCGATCCACATAGATGAAGCCATATCTCTTCTTCATTTCACCGGTCGTAAAGGAAACACAGTCAATGCATCCCCATGGCGTATAGCCCATGAGATCAACGCCGTCTTCTTCCACTGCCTTCTTCATCTCGGCAATATGGTCCCTGAAGTAGGCAATGCGATACTCATCGTGGCAGCTGCCATCTGCTTCTTTCTGATCTATCGCACCAAAGCCATTTTCCACAATGAACAATGGCTTCTCATATCTTTCATAGAAAGCATTCAGAGCATATCTTAAGCCCTCCGGATCGATCGACCAGCCCCAATCAGATACTTTGATATATGGATTGGCGACCGAATACTTTGATGATCCATCCAAGGCTTTTGATACATCTTTGTCTGCTTGACTGTCTACAGTATTGCTCATGTAGTAGGAGAAGCCGATATAATCCACGGTCCCTTCCGCAAGATCTTTTCGATCTTCTTCGGTGATATCAAGCTGCCATCCTTTTCTTGCAAAAAGCTTCTTCGCATAAGCAGGATAATGGCCGCGACACTGCACATCCGACCAAAAATATCTCTGATGCATCATCTGCTGTGCCAATATCTGATCACTTGGCCGACACGAGAAAGGATATATCGGGACCATCGATATCATGCATCCGATCTTATTCTCCGGATCGATCTCATGTCCGATCTTCACAGCTCTCGCGGATGCGACCAATTCATAGGCACCGCATTGGTACATTGCCTTTTCCGGATCCTCATAGTTGCCGAAATGAGCACCGGAGTTCGTCCAGCCAAAAATATCATTCTTATAATTCATCTGATTGTTGATCTCATTGAAGGTCATCCAGTACTTTACTTTTCCTTTATAATGCTCAAAGCATACCTTTGCGAACTTTACAAACAGATCGATCGTTTTCCGATTCATGAAGCCGCCGTATTCCTTAGCAATATGATAAGGCATCTCAAAATGAGACAGCGTAATGACTGGCTGAATATTATATTTCAGCAGTTCATCAAACACATCATCATAGAACTTCAATCCTTCCGCATTTGGCTCTGCCTCATCTCCCTGCGGAAAAATACGGGTCCAGGCAATCGACGTACGGAAACACTTGAATCCCATTTCCGCAAACATTGCAATGTCTTCTTTATAATGATGATAAAAATCTATACCGTCATGATTCGGATAATACTGTCCTTCTTTTACACCATCCGTGATCGCCCGCGGCTGATCCACTGAACCAGCCGTCATCACATCCGCAACCGACAGACCTTTCGATGTTCCTAAGACACCGCCTTCAAACTGATGTGCCGCAAGTGCACCTCCCCATAAGAAATCCTTTTTCAGAGCCATATCTTTTATCCTTTCCTGATCATAAAGATCATTGTTTCCCTAACAGTCTGACAAGATCGCGTACATCTTCCTGCGGAAATTCCTGCTGCAGGTATTTCAGGATCCGATCTCTGCTTTCTTCCGGCGCATGCGTATATATATGATTTGAAAAACGTTTTCCCAGAAAATTCTCCGGCAGTGCATAGCGGCAGATGCCCCATCCATAATCATTGCCGTGCTTATCCTGCTTATACTCAAAGTCACTGACGATCACATAGCCCTGCATCTGCAGTCTTGTGATATGCATGTCAAAACCTTTTCTGCCGCCTTTGCAGTAATTGCCCAGTCCCTTTGCTTCATAGGACAGCATAGAACTGCGGCTGCTGATGATATTGTAAAGATACTGATCTTCATACGATGCCAGATTATCATTGAATCGCGCATCAAAGTCGTATCCATTCCGCCGCCAATTGGCAAAATCGCGGAACCATTTCGTACTGATATAGCCTGCTTTCTGATCAAAGAATTTGCCATAGACACAGTTTCCCATCCGCAGCACAGGTCCCTTCCATTCCCAAGGACCAGGTTCCGAGCCGAACCATAGATCGTCTGGCGTGTGCTCCTCAATGGAAAGCCCTCTGATCCCGCATGGAAAGAACGGCAGAAAGCCCACTTCCTGCACAGCCTCATACACATCCTCTTTGCGCCTGAAATACTTTTTCATTCTTACTATAAGATATCATAAAAGGCATCCGTATGGATGCCTATCATTTACTGCATAGTTGAATCTAAATTTGGTTTTGCATTGCTTGGCAGATAGAAGGCATACAGACTATTGCCCACTTTCAGCCAGCCTGACAGGTCAGTCATCCAGATGTAGTCATTCTCATTCAGAATTCCCTGTTTGATCAAAGCGATCAGTTCCTCTTCTGCATAAGGACCGTATTTCTTCTGATCAGGTTTCATATAATACCAGATTTTATCCATATTTATATCCTTTTCCGATTATACGCCCGGATTTTGTATCACCTTAAATGAAAATGTTTCGGTTGCTGACGTTACTTCAAATGATTCAGCCGTATTATCCAGAACAAGTCCTGCCGGCAGATCCTTTGGCAGATATGCGGATGCTTTATACTTGCCATATGCCAGAAGAAGCGTCTGCGCTGTTCCAGCCGTTTTGCCATCTTCTGTTTTATAGCTGATCGTCACGCTCTTCTTATTGACCTTATATCCCAGCGCGACCTTTGTGGTATCACTGACCGTATATGCCGTACTGTTCGAACCAGCTGTTATCTGTACATTGATCGTTGTCGTGCTCTCCGTTATGTTGGTATGGTCTAAACTGATCACAGCTTCATTGGACGTAAAGGTCTGATCAGGACCGCCCTGAATACTGACGGTATAGAAATCTGCGTTGGCAACAGCATCCCAATCAATGATGAATTCACTGACTCCTTCATTTGTGTAAGCATGACCGGTGACATTGCTTGGTGCATCCAATTTCACAGACAGTGTTTTATATGTATAGGTCGTTGTCGCTGCATCAGAATCCGGATGAGTCTCCGGCTTATCGGAGCAGGCCACGATCGAGATCGTATATTCCTTGCCATTCTCAAGGCTGGTCGTTGGAATGCTGGTTGAATTGCTCGCTGCCTTGATCTCATCGAGACCGGTGACGCTCACTTTATAGTAGCTGGCATTGTCAACAGAATCCCACTTGATCGACAGGTTGCCAGTCGTCAGATCTGTCTTGATGTTCTTCGGTGAATCCAATTTTGTTGTTGAGGAAGAAGCTGAAGCGGTGGCTGTTGCTTCATACTGATTGTATGTATTGTCACCGGTGCCATATACTTTTCCGCTGGCATCTGCTGCTACATATGTTTTTCCATATGCGGCAATATACTTGATATTCTTCCATTCTCCGACTGCACTTGTCAGATCAGTATCACTGCTGGATACTGCTACGGTACCATCTGATTTCAGGCCAAGAATACCGGTCGTGCCAATCGCGGTTGAAGAAACGCCGGAGAAGCTTGATGTACTGATCACTGCTTTGGAACCGATTGCAAAGGATGTCACTGTACCATCTTTCTTTGTAATACTGACAAAGTCATCGCTCATGGATACCGA
>JAAYWN010000029.1 GCA_012516665.1 Erysipelotrichaceae bacterium | reverse complement strand
GGGACGTAACCTTCCGAAGGCATCTTCGCAGCAGAGCTGCGGGGAAAGGCCCGGTAACTTCGGAGCTTACGCTCCTACGTTATTCTAAATAATAGAATGGAAGCTGCTTTTTCATAGTTCATCAATATTCAAAAAGAAGAAGACAATTTATATCAGAATCATCTTCTTCTTTTCAGATGTTATGCGATTGTTTTATCTTTCTTGTAAATGCTGATCTTTGATGCAGCCAGACAGATCAGTATGGTGATGATCATATCCGGCAATGTATTGCCTACGGCGATATCTACCTTCATTAACAGGCGATAAACAACGAAACCAACAGCCCATATGATCATGTTTTTGATATCAAAATCCTTCTGACTGCGATCCTCGTGGAGCAGAAAATAATCTGCGATCTGGATAGCGATCATTGGTGCGAAGACAGAACCGATCAGATAAAGAAAATCAGTGATACTGTCCATTGGATAGAGAATGGCGCCGATCATACCGATAGCATCGGCAGCGACAGCCGCCCATTTTCCCTTCATCTTTGGAAAGACGGTCTCACTGGAGACACCGGCAGAATAGGCATCCAGGAAAGTTGTCGTTACTGTTGAGAGCACAATGATCAGCAATGAAGCAATGCCCAATCCTGCTTTCACAATGATCTGAGCAATATCATATTCGCCAGTATAAATGGCCGCGCCCATACCGATCACATACATCCAGCAGCTTACTGAACCATATACGGCAGCACTGACGGCCGCTGCTTTCACGGGCTTTTCTGCACTGCGGGTATAGTCGCTGATCAAAGGCAGCCATGACAATGGCATGGCAGCGGACAGTTCGACCGCTGCGCCAAAGGAGATACTGTCTTCTGCCATTCCTGCCGACAGGCCGCTGCTAAAGATCTTCCAGCAGAGGATCAAGCTCAGGATAAATAAAGCAGCCATAGCGACCGTATTGATCCGGCCGAGATTTTTAATGCCCGCTAAGATCCATAGAATGATCAGAATACCGATAACTAAGCACCAGATCCATGATCCGATCGGCCAGGCACTTTCGGCAGCCAAAGCACCATCGCAGATCATGATGGCTGTCCAGCCGACAAGCTGCAGGATATTCAGCAGGGCAAAGAATAGGCTCCCCTTCTGGCCAAAGCTCAGTTTCACTGTTTCCATCGAGCTCTGCCGCATCTTTCCGCCGATCACCCCTGCGAAGAACAGCATCGTGCATCCGATGACATGTCCGATCAGAATGGCGAGCAGTCCTTTGGCAAAGCCTAGCGGCGCAAAATAGGTGCCGGTCAGGATCTCAGCCAAGGAAACACCGGCGCCGAACCAGAGCAGCGCATTTTCGAATAATGACGTTCTCTTCTCGCTCATGCCTGATTCTCCTTGGCAAATTCACCCTGCAGATCAAAAGCATGATTCATCGGTCCGCTTCCTTTGCCGAGATCGAGCATAGCGCCAAGAGCCCCAGAAATATATGCTTTGGCACGTTCGACTGAAGTGTTCATCGAAAATCCTTTGGCCAGATTTGCGGCAATCGCACTGGAAAGGGTGCAGCCGGTGCCGTGGGTATTTGGATTGTCAATATGCTTTCCATTGAACCATAAGTATGCATGGTCAACGTACAGCAGATCATTGGCATCATTCAGATTGTGACCGCCCTTGCATAAGACCGCGCAGCCGTATTTTTTATTGATCTTCTTGGCTGCTTCGATCATATCCTGCAGATCTTTGATCTTCATTTCTGCTAAGACTTCTGCTTCCGGAATATTCGGTGTGGCAATATCAGCTAAAGGAAGCAGTTCCTTTTCCAATACGGCAATGGCATCTTCACTGATCAGCTTTGCCCCGCTGGTCGCCACCATGACCGGATCGAGGACGATCTTTTCAGCGTGATAAAACTTCAGACGATCGGCGATCGTGCGGATCAGATCTGCCGAAGATACCATCCCGATCTTCACGGCATCGGGACGGATATCGGTAAAGATATCATCGATCTGTTCTGCCAAAAATGCGGGCGATGCCTCCATAATGCCTGTTACGCCGGTCGTATTCTGTGCGGTAAGTGCAGTGATCGCGCTCATTGCATAAACACCATTCATGGTCATTGTCTTGATATCAGCCTGAATGCCGGCGCCTCCGCAGGAATCGCTTCCTGCGATCGTTAATGCTGTTTTCATTTCTTTTATTCTCCTTTTTTCGCATTCGTTTTATATAGCGGCAGAAGATGGTGCCCCCGATCTGCTGCTGAAGCCTTCACTTCTGCAATGAAGTCTGCTTCCAAAATGTATTGAAATCCAAATAATCCAGCAGATAATACGCTGCCAGTTTTTTTATCTTATCTGTTTCCTTTTCGGATGCATCCCATACCGCCGCTACCGGAAAGCCATCCTTGACTGCTGTCTCGATGGCATAGAGCGCATCTTCAAAAACGACCGTGTCTTTTTTGGCAGTGCCCAATTCCTTGGCAGCCCGACGATAGATCTCAGGTCCGTCTTTGCCGGAACCAACCGCTGTGCAGGTCAGAATATCCGCAAAATAATGATCAAGTTTATATTTCTTCAGGGCAGCTTCAATCAATGTGCGATCTGTTGCGGTCGCAATGATCATCCGGACGCCCCTATCACTAAGCTTCTGTAGGAAATCAGGGACCCCTTTTTTGGGCTGGATGACATCGCGGTAATCATGTTCGATCATCTGATTGACACCATCCATGATCTCCTTTACACAGAGCGTTACACCGTATTCCTTTTGATACCAGCAGGCAGCCTGGACCAGGCTCATGGATTTAAAGACTTCACTGAGATCTTCTTTCGGTTCATAGCCAATGGAGCGAAGATAGTCATTGCCGATCGTATCCCAGATGAACATGGAATCAAACAGTGTACCGTCAAAATCAAAGATCGCTCCCTGGATCATTGCGAGACCATCTTAGAAGCAAGTGCTTTGAGATCTGATGCTGCGTGCTTGATATTCTCTTGGGCAAAGATGGCACTGATCACCGCAATGCCGCAGATCCCGCTGCCAGACAGCTGCATGACATTTTCTTTTGTGATGCCGCCGATGGCGATGACAGGGATCTTCACGGCTTGGCAGATTGCTTTCAGTTCAGCAAAGCTGACATCTTCTGCATCCGCTTTGGAACCGGTATGAAAGACGGCACCGACGCCTAAATAATCGGCGCCTCTTTGTTCAGCGAGAACTGCCTGTTCGACTGTTTCAGCTGAAACACCGAGGATCCTGTCTTTGCCGATCAAAGCACGTACATCGTCTGCTTCCATATCGCTCTGACCGACATGGATGCCATCGGCATCTGCCTGCAAGGCGACTGCTACATTGTCATTGACAATGAAAGGAACACCATACTGATGGCAGAGCGCTTTGATCTGCTCTGCTTCGGCCGCGAACTGTTCAGGATCCAGATCCTTTTCTCGCAGCTGGATCATGGTCGCACCGCCCTGCAGTGTTTCTTCGCACTGCTGCAGCAATGTGCTGTTCTTCAGCCAGCGGCGGTCAGTGACCGCATACAGAAGAAGATCCTTTTCAGCGAAGTTCATACTTGGCTCCCTGCTTCAGGATCGTACTGCCCATATTGTATACAGCATCAATAATACGATTGCGATAGGTCGCATTGCCATCATATGCCTGCATGTGCTGCATGCCGATCTCTCCTGCTAGTCCCATGGTGCAGACAGCTGCGGCAGCGGCTTCCAATTGATCCTCTGGATTGGCTGCTAAGAAAGCAGTCATCATACCGGACAGCTGACAGCCGGTCCCGGTGATCCTTCCCATTTCTGCTCTGCCATTGCGGATGACATAGCAATAATCCTGATCAGCCACCAGATCGATTGCCCCGGTGATCGCAATGATACTGCCAGTCTCGCTGGCAAAGTTCTTGGTAAAAGCGATCATCTGATCAAGATTCTTTTTTGTTACAGCATCGGCTGCATCCGCATCGACGCCTTTGGTCGTTCCGCTCCCTTTTGCCAATGTCTTGATCTCAGAGACATTGCCGCGGATAACATTGAAATGAAGCTCCTTCATCAGCTTCAGAGCTGTCTCTGTCCGCAGACTGCTTGCTCCGGCACCGACCGGATCCAGCAGGAGCTGATGCGAAAGCTCTTCTGCTTTATGACCTGCGATGAACATTGCTTCAATGCTGCGCTGATTCAATGTACCGATGTTGATGTTCAGTCCGCTGCAGATCGACGTAATCTCCGCAACATCCTTTGGCTCATCAGACATGATCGGGCTGGCACCGCAGGCAAGAATGATATTTGCCACATCATTTACCGTAACGTAATTCGTGATATTGTGGATCAGCGGAGCCTTTTTTCTTAGAACATCCAAACAGTTTTCAATCATCTTTTCTTCCTCCATCTATGCCCTGCTCGCAAAAAAAGCAGGCGCCCAAACCTGGCATGCCTGCTAGAAATCCTGTATCCCGTTCCCTACGTTGGCATTATCCAAATCAG
>JAAYWN010000221.1 GCA_012516665.1 Erysipelotrichaceae bacterium | reverse complement strand
TGTTCACAAAACTCAGTATAAGGAATTTATGTCTTTTTATATAGTCTAAACGCTTATTTCATCAGCACATACGCTGATTTATATACCCACACTTATTGATGAAGAGCCTTATATTTTATCTATTAGGTTTTCCTGCTCAAGTTTTACGTCATTTTTAAGCATATACTGAATTGTGTCTCTGAAGCTTGCATACTTATCTTCTGCTGCCATTCGCTGAAGTATTTTCTTGTAATGTTCAGATCCAAGAGGAATGCATTTTGATTTATTTGCCATCAATGTATCAACATCCATACAATACGGCTTTGCTTCTTCAAAGATGTTGTTATTCAGTCTAGTGAAAATACGGAACCCGCCAGCATCTATATCTGACCAATGATAAACAGCCGTATTCTTCTTTAATCCATCTTTGATCAATTGGAACCATTTTCCTTTTGATGGACTATACACACCGCCATGGTATATCACCAATTCATCATGCTTTTTTTTGTTCGAAATATACCATACATAATTAGCTTTATTTTCTATGAACATAATCTGATCAATCGAGGATACATCAGCTCTTTTCATATGTGCAATCATTTCCGAATTAACATAACTGCCATAGATCTGATCTTGGTAGATTATTTGCTTTTCGTCATCCATGGTTACGCATAGATTTCCGCAAAACTCCATGATTTCAGGCCAGCGTGTCACACCATATAGCTGCAGAAGATCTGCATCTTCGATTTTTTCTTCATTTTGTTTTTGCTGCAGCTGCCGCAGAATGATCAAAGCCTTTGCTTTAACAGTTCTTTCAAAACATTTGCTGTCTTTGTATAAAGAAACAGATAATACTCTTTCCATTTGTTCTTGCGTATTGCCATTGATCAGTACAAAGAACTTAAGTATTTTTCCATCTAGTTCCAAATCATCATCAAAGCCTACAGGGATCTTTCTCTTTGCTTCGCTGTTTTTGTTTACTTCTTCCAAGTATGCACGAAGCGGCGTGCTTTTCGTCATAGCTGAAATGTACTTTTTTAACAGCTGATTGAATTGGTCGACGGCATTCTGTTTTGGTTGTCTTTTCAGCAATCTGTAGGCTGCATTTATATCTTTTAGATATAATTTATGAATCCGATTTCCAACTTCATATTTTGCCCAGACAATCTCGATGATATTCTTTTTTTCAAGATTGCTCAGCACCTGGAAGAAGGCTTCTTTCTCAGAAGTATTTTCCATTCGATTCTGAAGATCCGCAAACATATCCATATTCAAAAGAACCCTGCAGTTTGTATTTCCTTTACGATAGTCAGCGCCTCTTTCATACTTATCAATAAATTCATTGAGAATATAATCCTGGTAGTTCATGAATCTTCCTCTTCTGATAATTCTTCGTTAACTTGTTTTGGATCATAGCACTTTGTAAAAGAGTGGTTATTGCTATCTTTAATGACAGCAATGTTACGATCAACTAAAGTTGCTATATCACCTGCTTTTTCCGGTGGTGCAGAGAATATTGCCTGAAGCTCAAATTTTCTGAGCAATGGGATGCATTCCCGGATTCTTTCACCATCCATTTTTGAAAATGCTTCATCCATCATGATCATACGGATCGTATTATTTCTGGATTTATACTTTACGTTGCAGACCTGAGCTATGGATGCTAACAAAGAAATGTAAAATGGAATCTGTGTTTCTCCGCCAGACTTTTTTGACATCGTTTTAGAAAGACGCTGATCCTGTCCATCAGATCCAGTAACAATCATATCAAAGGTCAAGTATGTACGATAATCGGTAAGATCTAATTGCTTCTTATCATTCTTCTTTTTATCAGATGAATCATATGTTTCATTTTGTGTTAATTTATCAAACATTTCCTGAATCAAAGTACTATACCGATCATTAAATGAATCTGACATCAGATTGTACCCTTCCTGCATCAGCATATCGTCCATGATCATTTTATAATAGCTTTCATATTCGCTTCTAGGGCTTACCGTAAACCGGTAGCGATCTGTTCCAAAGCGGAATGCACGCAATGCTGAATTCAATTCATCGATCTGTCCTTTTACAGTTTCTATATTTGATTTTAGCTTTGCAATAAAATCATCTCTGAATTTTCGGAATGATTTTTCTTTTGCGTCCGTGATTTTGGTTAGATAATCAGGTAGTGCAATTGTCTGAAGATTTGACATATCTTTTTCATATTCCTGATTATCATCTCCATCAACAGCGAATGACAGTTTATATTTTGTAACATAGTTCTGACGCAGTCTATTTCTTTCCTTTTCAGTATTATCCAAAGTTGTTTTAGAAGCTTCTAAAGTTCTCTGATAGCTTACTTTCAACGATAATGATCGTTCAGCTTTATATGCCTCTAAATATTTTTGCTCACCAATCTCCTGGATCCATTCTTCATGATACGTAGCCTGCAGATTTTTTTGTTTCTCTGCAATGATCTGCATAACATCTGGCAGCGACTCATCGTTAATAATGCTCTTTTCTTGTTCTTTGCTGCCAATCGTTCTTTCCAGTGTACTTATTTTATTTGTACTTTGACTGCATTGCGTTTCAAGTTCAGCAATCTGTTTATCCAATTCCAAAATGAATGTCAAATTCAATCCAGCTAATTCTTTCTCTGCTTCGTCACGACGAGATTGTTTCTGAACGATTGTGCTATGTTTTGAAGTATCATCTTTGATTCGCAGAGACTCATTGCTGTTAATTGCTTCTATTTTATCTGTCCTAGAGTATTGATTGATGCTACTCTGGCATTTTTCAATTTCTTTTCTTTCGATATCAGCTTCTTTCTTCAGATTCTCAAGCAGCTGTTCCATAGATCTTCTTCCAATAAACGGATTTGCATATCTCTTTGGGCTCAATTTCCGGCTAACATAGTTCTTATACAGCATGCAAGTCTTTGTAATACCGATCTTATACTGATTTAATTCATCAACCGAGTCACATTTGATCACATCTTGAAGAAGATAATCAGCGTACAATAAAGCATCTTCATTATCTGACTCAATCTCTTCTGCTAATGAATTCTTCTTGATATTCTCATGATAATTTTCTCTGAGTTTAGCAATATCGATCAGCCCGACATTGTACAGATTTAATTCCTTCTTTGCATTTTCATAGATATGAAGTGCGTCGTTATAGTATTCCTGCGGTACCAGCAAATAGAATTTTTGATAATCCAAATATCCCTCAATTGCATTACGCCAGGATTGATCCTTGATTTCAAGGCAATCCGCAAGTATAGAAACCTTAACAATAACATTCTTCTCATTCAGCAGTTCACGTTCTATAAGTCTGCTTAGTGCATTTACAGTTTCAGGATATGGTTTGATTCCCTTTCTGAGATCTAAAATTTGTTTTTCTTTGGCTGCCAAATCCTTTTGAGCAGCTTCTTTTTCAGCTGAAAGGCGTATCTTTTCTTCCGTGATTCTTTGCTTTAGATCACCAAGAATATATAGGTTATCAAAATCAAGTTTCTTTATGTTATTAACATTTGTTTCAGCTATCTGCCTTGCCATAGCAATTTCATTGTCTTCTGTATGAAAGCCCAGAGTTATTAATGACTGTATGATATCAAGCCATTCATTGCCAGAACTATTCAATCGTTTAAAAGCTCTCACTTCTGTTTCCGTGAGATTTTGTATTTGTTCATCCAGTCGTGCAATTTCAGCTTGCAATGAATCCTGCATTTTGCCAATATCTGAAGTGGCACGTTTGTTCTCTAATTCTCTTTTCTTATTTTCAGCAATCTTCTTATTTTCTAAATTGCTCTTAAGTTCACTATTCAGCGTTTCAATTTCTTCTGCGCATTCTTTTTGTCTGGTTAAGAGAGCCTCTTTTTTATCCTCATTTTCCTGCAGATCAGCTCGATCTACGATATACTGCTGTTCAATTCTTTTTCTTTTCAAGTTAGCGCATGCATCAGATGCTTTTTGTATATTCTGCAGCTTTTCAATTCTGTCATTGATTCTTGCTACTTCCTGTTCAAGACTCTGATACTGCCGAATATCCGACTGCATTTCATCCAGATCAATCTTTTCTTTTACATCACAGATACTATCTGTAATAAATGCCGTAATATCATAAACAGGATTAAATGGTACAGCATTCTTCAGCAATGTTAAATATTTCTTTTTTACCTGACCATATTTCCCTAAAATTGCCTGCTGATATGCATTGTTTGTGTCGTATACCTGAAAAGAGTTCTGACCATAGGTGTTCTTTAGGTATCCTCTTAATTGATTAAAGCTATATGAGCTCTTTCGTACTGGATCTATAAAATGTTCGTCTGGGATAGGTTCATTCAAAATCACCCATTTCTTAAATGGTTCAGAATTGTCAGTATAGCAGTCAGCGACAAAGATATCTGTGAAATACTTGTTTCTAACCGTATCAAAGAATTCTGCTGCTATATAAGATGTAAATGTTTGTCCGCTTCTTATATATCTATAGGATGAATCGCCGTCATCGCCCAGTTCACCATAAAGATAGGACTGCAGATTGCGGTGAGAGTCTTTATTCGCCGCCTTATTAAAGATCGTTGACTTCGTTTCACCCATAAGAACGACCTGCAATGCATCAATAATTACAGATTTTCCCGTGCCATTCTTACCGGTCAAAAAGTTAACTGTGTCAAAGTCTATGATTTCATGATCAAAATTAAACCAATGGATCAAAAGAAGACGTGTCAGTTTCTTCATGATTGTCATCCTCCTCTTCATCACTGCTCCGGCTGTCAGAATCTGCTAGTTTCTGAATATTCGTCACTTGATCATTCGTAACAATAAATAGAATGCTCGGCAGGATTAAGAATCTGGTATCCGGATCATACCAATTTCCTGATTGTTTCTGAATGATCTGAAAATTAGCAATCTGTCTGAAGGAATCTCGCAGAACATTCTGCGGAATCTTTTTGGAAATTGCTGACAGTGTTATCAATTTTTGGACAATTTCAGATACGGTAACGAAGACATTTGAAGATAGTGTTACCTGAGATCTTTTTTCATCATATATCAGTCTTAAAACAAATATGATCTTTGTCGTCATTGGATCAAAATGAAAGCGATTCGTATCCAAAAGATTATGCAATGCAAATACACCATATGTTGGATTGCTTTCAATTGTGAAGCCAGCAATATCAAAGTATTCCTGAAGCAGTTCCAGATGTCTTTGTGCAAATAGATACATCTTATTCGTTCTTTTCATATTATCGATAAAGTCATATTCGGTCTCAACGATATATGTATGCACTAAAAAGAATTGAATCACTTCTCTAAAAGAATCTTTTTCCGCAGAATTCAGCTTTTCAAATTCTTCACTAAACATTGTTCTTCCTCCTGAATACAGCGATTGGCAGTTTATATCCATTGCTGGTGCAATAACCCTCTTTAAAGGTAATTGTATAATCTGCTGACTTCTCATATGCTCTCATTGTACTTAACATGAACAGCACAAAATCCTCCGAACTATTCATTGGCGCTTCCTCAGTGGACACAGAGTCAGATTCATGAAACATCTGATGAACATATGTATCGATTTTCTTGTCACTATACTGATTTCGCAGGATCTGCAGGAAGGAATCATCATTTTTATTCATCGTATCTTCTACTGCTATCGGTATTCCCTCATGCCGCACTGTTCTTTCTGTCCTGCGATACATAGAATCTCTGTCAGCTGTCATATACTTATAAGCTTCAATTCCGTCTGACATATATCCAATAACATTCTCTTCATTTGAGCGTTTTAAAAGATCAATGATTTTCCCTTTGATGGACATGTCATTATTAATCATATATCTGATTTTCTCAGTAGAAACGCGTGTATAATCACTGTGCTTTTGATCAATTTGAGAAATCATATCCTCAATACCCTCATAAGTACTGATGATCTCATTGATCATGATCTGTGTTTGTTCATTGCCATGTTCTTCATCGATAAATATTTTTCTTTGAATACCTTGTTTCACGATTTGTGCAATCAGAGATTCATCCGCATACCATTCATTAAGAATACGTATAATAGATACTTTAAACCTCGGTACAGAATCAATTGTCTTCAATGGATAATAAATCGTATCAAGAACCTTTTCTTTATACTCATCAAAATAAGATGTAATAAGTGAGTTAACCTGAACATTCTTAAACGCCATTGTTTCATAATGCTTTATATTCTGAAATAGTATTTTCAGTTCTTCAACAAGTTTTGAGGTATACGTATATGCAGAATTCAATGCCTCAAATAAATAGTCTTTGTTCTCAGATGCCTTCTCTAAAGAGGCATATGTAGAATATACATAGGAATTATATTCAGCTGGCTTTGTATTTGAAAGATCATATAAAAGATTGATGATCTGAATAGAATAATCTGGTACAGTAATATTTCTTTGGAAATTATTGTCCGTTTCTTCTTCGATCCATCCTGTATTAACCAGATGTCTAAGCAGCATATGAACTTTAGCAGATAAATCTGACATATTCTCATTCAGCGATCCATCTTCCTGTTCCTCTTCACTGAAATCTGAATTGTTAAAATAGTCCTCAAACTGATCCATCAGTGTTGAAATCAGTTCTTCTCTGGAAATGATCAATTCTGTACGTTTAAAAGCATCTCTTATCACAAAAAGTGCATCTAAATACAGTTCCTTTTTAGATGACGTTAATACCGTAAATAAGCGACCTGGAATATTATCAAACAGTGCCATATTTCACCTTTTTAATAGTATCACACTATTGATGATCAGCCAGCCTAAACAAAACAATATCTGCCGATTTGACCTCAGTGATACTGTTTCATAGACATATAAAGAAAAAGACATTTTACAGTGAACCCCAAAAGTTGGACAACAACCGAAGGGGTTTTTAAATGAAATTGACATAT
>JAAYWN010000028.1 GCA_012516665.1 Erysipelotrichaceae bacterium | reverse complement strand
TCATATTCTTCTCCTCTAGTTTTATCAGTAATAAGTTAATTACTGTCTGTACCCATAGTCTAGCATTCATGCTTTTTTCATGCAAGCATTTAGAATACTCCGACGTGAGTATAATTGCGTAATGTATCTGCTACATGTAGTTGTACATCGTAAACATCGGAAGATAGATGGCCAATACGATAAAGCCAGCAATTATCGCAATAAAAACAAGCATCGTAGGCTCTAAGCGAGCAATCATCTTCTGCGTTGCATACTCAGTTTCCTGCGTATAGTATGCACCTACTGTCTGCAATGTCTTTACCAGTTCACCTGTGCGTTCACCAACACCAGTCATCTCTTTTAAGACATCCGGGAGGAACTCAGAGGACTTGATGACATCGCTGAGCGCAGCGCCTGTTTCAATCTTTTCGCTCATGCTGGATACTTCTTTTGCAATGGCATAATTGTCGATGCATTTCGAAGTGACCTTCAGTGCCTGAGCAACCGTTAGACCGGATCCGATCAAAGATGCCATGGAAGTTGAGAACTGCTGTGAAGCATTGAGCTTATTGATCTTGCCCATAGTTGGCATTTTCAGTGTCAACTTTGACCACTGCAGTCTGCCTTTTTCATTGTGTGTCCACAGCTTGAAAGCAATAAACAGTACAGCAGCGATGCCGGCAATCAGCATCCAGCCTTTTTGGAACCAGTTCGTGATAGCGATCAGGACCACGGTGATCGTTGGCAATTCTGCACCAAAATCCTTGAACATACTGGTAAATGTAGGCATGACCTTGACCATGATGATAACTAAGACAACGGCCGCTACCGCCAATACGAACATCGGATAGGCCATTGCGCTCTTCGTCTTCTGGGATACCAGATTTGATCGTTTGTAATACTCATATAAGTTATTGAATGACGCATCCAGCGTACCGGACATTTCACCAGCCCGCACTGTTTCAATGAACAATGGCGGCAGCTGCGGATAGTTCTTTTCAAATGCAGTTGCGAGGGAAGTTCCTTGGGAAACATCTTCTGCTGACATCGACAGCATCTTCTTGAGCTTCTTATCTTCTGTCTGGGCACTGACCATATTCAGACATCCTTCAATACTGATGCCGGAACCGATAATGACCGCAAACTGTGAGCACATGACAGAGAGTGCTTTGGCATCGACTTTCTTGCCGCCGATGTCTGCCCCTAAAATGTCATAGATCCCGCCCTTCTTGACTGGTTCGATCTTTAAAACGATGGGACAGTCCGCTCGGATCTTCTCCACTGCCGTATATTCGTCAATGGCATTGACGACTCCATTGACTTTATCTCCATCCGGAGAAAGGGCTGAGTATTTATATGTGATCATTGGCCATTACCTACCTTTATATGCTGATAATTGATGGATGAACTGAAGCTTGAACCGACATTCTTTCTGACATATTCACTGTCGCTGGCTGCTTCTACAGCCGAAGCAGATGAAATAATGTTTGCTTTGACCATCTTCAGCAGACAGTTGTCCATCGTGACAGATCCAAGATTAATGGAAGATAGCAAAGCGCTCTGCATCTGCGTTGTCTTGCCTTCACGGATCATATTCTGTATGGCCGGGGTCATGATCATAGCTTCGCATGCCGCGGCTCTTCCTTTTCCCTGTTTGCGGACAAGAAGCTGCTGGGAAAGAACGGCTTTCAATGTCATGGAAAGCTGCAGACGGATCTGCGGCTGCTTATCAGCAGGGAATGCTCCGACAATGCGATCGACCGAATCGACTGCACTGTTTGTATGCAGGGTCGCAAAGACAAGATGGCCTGTCTCAGCAGCTGTCATCGCAATTTCAATTGTTTCGGCATCTCTCATTTCACCGATCAGGATGATATCCGGGTCTTCTCTTAAAATAGCCCGCAGTCCTTCTGCATAGGATCCGGTATCGGTACCGATCTCTCTTTGATTGACCAGGCATTGATCCGGTCTGTAGATATACTCGATCGGATCTTCCAGCGTGATGATATGTTCTTTGCGCGTATGATTGATCTGATCTAAGATAGCTGCTAACGTTGTGGACTTTCCCGACCCAGTTTCGCCAGTGACCAGAATGATCCCCTTCTGCCAAGTGACAAACTCATTGACGATCGGCGGCAGTCCCAAGGTATTCAATGCTGGAATATCATCGGAAAGAATACGCAGGGAAGCAGATATCGATCCCTGCTGGCGGAATAAGTTGATACGGATACGGTGGCCGGAAATTGTGGAAGCCAGATCGATCTCACCTACTTTCGCCAGTTCCTGACAGCGATCGCCTGCCAATCTTTTTGCATAGGCACGGCAGTCTGCATCGCTTAAAGGATCCTGCTTGGCATTCTGCAGCAATCCATCAATACGGAATTTCGGCGGTACGCCCTTGACCAGATGAATATCTGAAGCACCGGCTTCGGCTGCTGCTTGGATCAGTTCTTCAATTGTCTGCATGAACATGCCTCCCTTCTTTTATTCAATCGTGGCAACTTCTCTCACGGCTTCATCCAAAGTTGTGATGCCCTTTGCCACCAAGTCTCTCGCATTGGCGATCATCGGCACAAAATCGCCGCTTTCATTGACTACTTTGCGCAGTTCGGTCGAACTTAAGCCGGCGGTGATAGCATCTCTCAGTCTGCTGTTCATGGTCAGGATCTCAAAGACGCCCGTACGTCCGCGGTAGCCTGTACCAAAGCACATATGGCATCCTTTGCCATGATAGAAATGGTATTTGCTTGGGTCTTTGATCCCAGCGATATCCAGCATATGAGCAGACGGTACGATCTCTTCTTTGCAGTTCGGGCAGATCCTCCGCAGCAGTCTCTGTGATACAATTCCGCGTACGGATCCTCCGATCAGATATGGTTCTACGCCAAGATCCTTCAGACGATCAATGGCACTGATTGCATCTTCGGTATGAATGGTGGATAAGACTAAGTGTCCGGTCATCGCAGCCTGCATCGCGATCTGGGCTGTTTCACCATCACGGATCTCGCCGACGCAGATGATATCCGGGTCCTGCCGCAGACATGCACGCAGTGCACTGGCAAAGGTCAGACCGACCTTCTCATTGATAGCTACCTGTGTTACGCCATCGATCTGGAATTCAACCGGATCTTCCAAAGAGATCATATTGACGGTATCGCTCTTAAGCTCTTGGATCATGGTATACAGTGTGGACGTCTTGCCAGATCCTGTCGGTCCGACGATCAGGATCATGCCTGCACTGTTCTCTAAGATCCGGTCGAACTTTGCATTATCTCTTTCGGTGATGCCGATGCCCTGCCGCGTCAGTGTCTTCTGATCACGGGAGAGAATACGGATAACGACTTTCTCACCATAGATTGTAGGGAGCGTTGAAAGACGCAGATCAACATTTGTACCATCTGGTCTGCGCACAACAGCACGGCCATCCTGCGGCACTCTGCGTTCCGTAATATTCATATTGGACATGACTTTAAAACGCGAAATAACAGCGGCCTGCAGTTCCTTTGGAATCGTCAGCACCTGCGTCAGTCTGCCATCAACTCTGATCCGCACGACCATTTCATTTTCTCTAGGTTCGACATGGATATCCGATGCTTTCTCCGCAACACCTCTTTCAAGGATACTGTTGACCAATTTTACCGTCGGGGCTGCAGCACCATCATTGGCAGCCTGGGCATCTTCGGCTGCTTCTGCAACTGTGACACCTCTTTCTTCCTTCATCTGCTCAATGGCCAAAGCAGCGCCTTCATTCTCATAAAGGACTGAAAGTGCTCTGCCTACCGCATCGGAATATGCGATCATTGGCGTCACTCTCTTTTTGGATACTTCTTTTGCCGCTTCAATAGCACGGAAGTTCAGCGGATCCTCCATGGCGATCCACAGACGGTCTCCCTGCACCTTGACCGGCACGATCCGATACTGCTTGGCAATTGTCTTCGGAATATACTTTGCCATATTCGGATCGATCTTTTCATTATTCAGGTCTTCAAAATCAATGCCCAGCTGCATCTTTAAAGTATCGATCAGCTGCATCTCAGTGATGAATTTATTCTCGATCAATACCGTTCCCAATCTCTTCCCGCTGGTCTTCTGAATGCTCAGGGCACGATTCAGATCTTCTTCTGACAATACCCCTGCATCCTGCAGGATCTCACCTAATCGTCTGTACTGCATGATTGATTCCCTCCCTTTATTTCGTATTATTCGGTTTTACCGAAATCTGCTGTGTTTCCAATGCTTTGCG
>JAAYWN010000199.1 GCA_012516665.1 Erysipelotrichaceae bacterium | reverse complement strand
TGTAGGTCAAGAATCTGAAATTCTCTTAATTTTTTCAAACCATGATAAACCAATATACAAGTATGCCGCGAACTCGAATATGTTTTCGCGGCGTTTCCCAACTACCAACTGAGAAAGCAAACGCTCCGTCTGCCGGGCTTTCGGGTTCATTCGGACAAAGCTTTCGATCCCAGATATTCCTTCAGGACAATCGCATGATTGATTTTCGGGTCTTTTGCCCCATACAACAGGGTAACCGTATTTTCCCTGCTTTGAAGAATGATCTGCCGGGCGGCCGCCTGCGCTCCGGCATCCGCATCCAGTTCCTTTCGATAAAGCATGCCGAATTCCTCCAAACGATCCGCTTTATGCCCAAACCACATCCGAAGTTCGCGGCTGGGGGCGAGTTCTTTTACCCAGCCATCCAGATGCGCTTTTTCTTTGGATATGCCTCGCGGCCACAGACGATCCACCAGCAAGCGTATCCCGTCACTTGTTTGAAAAGGATCATAAACCCGTTTTATTTGCAGCGCCATATCAAAGGTCTCCTCTCTCTGTTTTCTGCTGAAAATCCGCTATACTAATGGCAAGATGCCACCGAAATGTTTTATCAAATTTAGAGTCTGTTAACATATTATTAAATCGGCTTATTATCATATCAAAATCCAGACCTGTTCCCGCGCACATGCTAAAACTCAAAAAACATCAATCCTGTTCTCTCACCAAGCCCCAAAAACGAAAAACATCTATCCTGTCCTGTCGTGAAATCTCGTTATCAATCCTGTTCTCTCGCGAACGGAATCCGACCCGATAGACTGGTTCCCATGCACGGGTAAAAACCCGTTCTGAGTGTACAGTTTGAAAATTCAAAAACCACAGAAATGGCTTATTTACTGGGGTTTCCGTACACTCAGTCTTTTACCCTTGACATCAATACGACCGTCTCGACGTGTCCCGAGACAGTGAGGAACATAATCACGTCGGTTCTTGCTGTCTGGGAATTGGTCAAAGCGGGGACATGCTGTTCGGGAATTTGTCAGAAATATGATGTTGCTCCATTACCTTCAATTATATCAGCAACATTTCAAAACACATTGAACTAGAAGTTATCTGTGTCTTCCAAGATCATCGAAATTTCTTTTTAATGCTTAGTAAACGGGATAACGCAGATCATGATAATCATAGATCACCGTCTTCGCCGACCACTTCACCGTGGAATTCAAGCCCAGCATCACAATCGATATCGAGGCATTAAAAGACTCCTCGCCACTGAACTTAATCAGTAGTGAGGAGCCTTATCCTTTTTTGCTTACAATAGTTTCTCTACATCCTTTGCCTTCAGCACTTTTCCTGCAGAAACAATTTTGTCATCAATCATAAGGGCAGGCATGCTCATCACCCCATATCCCATGATTTTTTCCATGTCGGTGATGTACTCAATCTCAGCATGAATTCCTTTGTTTGCTACCGCCTCTTTTACTGACTTCAAAAGTGCCTCACAACTTTTGCAGCCACCGCCTAAAACCTTAATATTCATTTTACTTATCCTCCTGTTCGAAAAAGTTATAAAAACTCTTTTAATTATAACCGTAAATCACTGTGCTATATACTCTTTCAGCTCTACAATTTTCGTATGGATCTTCCGAATCGTTTCGATAAAAACTTAATCACTTGCTCCCGTTGGATCATCCAAGCCCCAATCAAATCTCTCCCTGCAAGGGAGAAATGGGCATTTAACATTGCATCCCATCGTAATAACAAAATCTACGGGTGGGATATCTGACAAAACCTTGCTGTGCTGCGTTTTTTCCATGTCAATGCCATAGATTTGCTTCATCAGGCGTACTGCATCCTGATTGATCTGAGGTTTTGTTTCTGTTCCGGCAGAGTAGCTCTCAAATACATCAGACGCAAGATATTTTCCTAATGCTTCGGCTATCTGGCTGCGACACGAGTTATGAACACAGATAAATGCTACTTTCGGTTTGTTCATTGAATTTTTCCCCTCTACACCAATAAGTACGCTATGGCATTGAAGCCGTATCCGACGATGATGATACCGGCCGTACAGATGGCAATAAACGTTCCAAGCAATTTTGGTTTAATCGCTTTCTTAAGCATGATAAGAGACGGAAGGCTGAGCGTGGTAACCGCCATCATAAAGCTGAGAATCGTACCGAGCAATGCTCCCTTTGCCAAAAGTGCCTCGGCAATCGGAATCGTGCCGAAAATGTCTGCGTACATGGGTATGCCGACAAGCGTGGCGAGTATCACACCGAACGGATTATTGTCGCCGAGAACGGTTTCCACCCAGCCTTCGGGAATCCAGTTATGGATCACCGCGCCGATAGCCACGCCGATAAGGATATAAGGGAACACTTTCTTAAAGGTGGATGCAACCTGATCTCTGGAATAAATCAGCCGGTCTTTGACAGTGAGATTCGGAGACTCGATATCTACCTTGCTGTTGTTATTGCGGATAAAATCAGCAATCTGATCTTCCGTGTGAAGGTTTTCTATCAATGTC
>JAAYWN010000027.1 GCA_012516665.1 Erysipelotrichaceae bacterium | reverse complement strand
ATCCATGCCAGGCAAGAACAATGCATCATATCCCTGCATTCTTTTATAGCGGCATATAATATCCTGCAGCGTATTGTCCCAAGCATGTCCTATATGAAGAATACCAGTCACATTCGGCGGCGGGATAACGACCGTAAAAGGATCTTTAGATTTATCGCCGGCAGTAAAATATCCCTGCTTGATCCATTTCTCATATCTTCCATCTTCCACTGCCTTGTGATCATACTTCGGTGCTAAATTCTTTTTCATCTTTCCTCTCCTTTGGGCAAATAAAAAAACGCCCATGCATAGGACGTCATCAACGTGGTACCACCTTGCTTGCTTCTCAAATGCGTAACGTGCATATCCGTCTTCTTTTACTGATGTTCAAAGAAGAAGCTCACGGACGACTTCATTTCTTCTTCAATCCCTTTTCTCACTATCTCAGGTTCTCTTTATTGAAGATACAAAACTACTGCTTCCGATCTCAGCATTACTATCATAGCAGAAATGTTCTCAAATACAATTACGGTCTGACCCAATTCATGATCCAATGGATCCTGACAATTCTTTTGACAGCCCATGCGGCGATGAAAAAGAAAGAACAGGCAAATGCCAATTCCAGATACGGCGGAATCGTCACGATCATCTGAACCATCATCAAGAGCAGAAGACAGACCACATAGACGATTACATATGCACACACGCCAGCGACGAAATAGCGCAGTTTCGCATTTCTCAGTCTTTTTGTTTCTCTGTTAACAGCCATAGCAGTATTTTAAAACACATTCTTTTCTTCAGCAACCACATCATCTACAATACATGTATGTGCGGAAGATATATGTTTTATGATCAGAAAAATGCGCATCTGAAAGCGATGATCGATCAAGCAAAAGAACAGTTCAGTGAAAAAGCTTTTGCAGAGATCTCATTATTTGAAGTGTTTCCAGGACAGAAAGCATTTGCCGGCATCTATGATAGAGAAAAAAAAGCCCTGCGGATCAAAGTAATGCAATGGGGACTGCCGATGAAAGATAAGCTGGTGATCAATGCGCGGTGTGAGTCTCTGATGCAGTCCTCTTTCTTTGAAGGTGTTTCGCTCTGTGCAATCCCTGCTTCTTCCTATTTTGAATGGACAGCGTCACATCAGAAATATGAATTCTCATCTGATGACGAGACCATCTATTTAGCCGGAATTGCACGATACGAGACTGCCCTATGGCATTTTGCCATTGTGACGGAAGAAGCTGGCGGGCCGCAGGCAGAGATCCACTCCAGACAGCCTATTGTCTTCAGCTATGAGGATGCAAAAAAGTGGTGCTCCGCTAAGGATCCCACTTCAATGTATGCTTCTTCTATACAGAAACGTATTTCAGCAAAAGTCTAGAACAAAGTGCCAGGACGTACGATCTTCAGATGCTCGTACGCTTTTTCTGTCGCGACTCTGCCGCGTGTAGTGCGATTGATAAAACCAATCTGGATCAGATATGGTTCATAGACATCTTCCAAAGTTGTTGTTTCTTCCGAGATGCTGTTGGCCAAAGCCTCCAATCCTACCGGTCCGCCATGAAAGCGTTCAATGATCCCCATCAGATAGCGGATATCGACTTCATCCAAGCCCAGTGCATCGACCCGGAGCCGATTGAGCGATTGATCAGCTATTTCTTTTGAGATCACACCGTCATTCAGTACTTGGGCAAAATCTCGGATCCTTCTTAATAAGCGATTGGCAATCCTCGGTGTTCCGCGAGAACGCTTTGATATTTCAATAATGGCATCCGGTTCGATGGAAACATTCAGCACTCTTGCGGTTCTTTCAACGATCGAAGCCAGCTGTTCCTGCGTATAGTATTCTAATTTTGACACAATGCCGAAACGATCGCGCAGAGGTGCGCTCAGATCGCCCGCTCTGGTCGTTGCCCCGACCAGCGTGAACGGAGGCAGATCCAGACGGACATTCCTGCCGCCGCTGCCATTGTCACCGCCGACCATGACATCAAGTTCGAAATCTTCCATGGCAGGATACAGAACTTCTTCCACTGCTTTTGGCAGACGATGAATCTCATCAATGAACAGGACATCTCCCGGTTCCAATACAGACAGGATCGATGCTAGATCACCTGTCTTTGTAATTGATGGACCGGATGCAACTTTGACACTTGTATGCATTTCATTGGCCAGAATATATGCCAGCGTAGTTTTGCCTAGACCTGGAGGGCCATACAGCAGTACATGATCCAATGGCTCATTTCTCTGCAGCGCGGCCTGAATATAGATCTTCAGATTTGCTTTCAGAGAATCCTGCCCGACGTAATCATTTAAAGTCTTAGGACGGATCGTTTCTTCATCATCGCCCGCCGTCGGCAGAGCAGACATCAGATCCTGATTCTCTTCCATTTACTTTCCCATCCTTCCCCGAGCCATCACACGCAATCCCATCTGCAGGTACTCTTTTGCCGAAAGACCAGGTCTTGCCATCATTTCATTGATTGCCGCGCCCAGTTCAGACGGTCTGTATCCCAATCCCTTCAAGCCTTCAACAGCATCATTGATCTCATCCGGATACTGCTTTTCATCATTTTTATGATCTTTCACTTCTACCGGAACTAGCTTTCCTTTCAGATCGAGCACGATCTGCGAAGCACTCTTTGCACCGATGCCCGGCATCTTCTTTAAGCTTGCCACATCCCCTGTCTCTATCGCCTGTATTACAGCCTTTGCGCCTGCTTTGGCAAGCATGTTCATCGCTGTTTTCGGGCCCAATCCCTTGACCGAAATGAGCCGCAGGAAAAGATCTTTTTCTTCCTGCGATGCAAAGCCGAAAAGACTGATTTCATTCTCTGAAAAATGCATGTAGGTAAAGACCATGATCTCTTCGTTGAGATGGATCTCATCCGTATGCGGATAAGCCATCTGCCAGCCCATGCCCTCATGATCCACAACAATCCAGTCTGCTCCATAAGATGCAATCGTACCGCGGATAAATGCAATCATGATCTTCCTTCCTAATCCTTGAAATCAAGAATGTGGTTGTTCACAATAACTTGGTCGCCATTCTTTGCACCAGCATCACGCAGTGCATCATCGACTCCCATTTTATCAAGTGCTTCCGCAAATTGGAATGCCTGTTCCTCAATTGACAGATCATACTGATCGCTCAGATGATCTACCTTCTGCGATACGACCTTCCATCTGTTCGGTGCATCTTTTTCAATATAGAAATCCGGGCGCTTCGGCTGATAGCGGTAGATCACCGTTTCTTCCTGCGGTGCCTGATTCTCTTCATCCTTCTTTTTAGCTTCTTCAATTTCTGCCATGGCTGCGTACAGAACTGCATCCAATCCTTTTTTCTGCAGAGCAGAGATCTCATAGACCTTCAGTGAAGGATACTTCTTTTTAAATTCTTCCAAGTGAAGTGCACTGTATTCATCATCCATTTTATTGGCCACAACAATCTGCGGCTTCTGATCAAGTTCACCATCATATGAGGCCAGTTCATGATTGATGATCTCATAGTCTTCCAGCGGACTGCGCTCAGCTCCTGACATATCAATGATATGGATCAATACACGGCATCTTCTGATATGGCGCAGGAATTCATGTCCCAATCCTTTGCCTTCGCCCGCTCCTTCAATCAGTCCCGGCATATCCGCCAGAACAAATCCTCTACCATCAGGCAGGTCAACAACTCCAATATTTGGTTCAAGAGTCGTAAAAGGATAGGCCGCAATCTCTGGTCTGGCACTGGTCACAATAGACAGAAAAGTGCTCTTGCCAACAGATGGGAAACCTATCAATCCAGCATCAGCCAGCAGGCGCAGTTCAATCTGCAGATCCAATGATTCACCAACTTCACCAGGCTGCGCATATTCCGGTGCATCGTTCCTAGCAGTCGCAAAATGATAATTGCCTAGACCGCCCTTGCCGCCCTGCGCAATCATGACTTTCTGTCCAGGCTTAGTAAGGTCAGCTAAAAGATCTCCATTTTCCGCATTCCGGATCATCGTTCCAAGCGGAACTGGGATCACAATGTCATCGCCTGACTTGCCATGCATCTTTTTGATCAGACCAGGAGCTCCATTGCCCGCTTTTACACTGTGCGTGAACTTCAGCTTTGCCAAAGTCATTTCATTTGTATCCACAGCGAACCAGATATCTCCGCCGTTGCCGCCGTCGCCGCCTGCAGGTCCTCCATTGGGATAATACTTTTCACGCCGCCAAGCGACACAGCCGCGTCCCCCATCCCCTGCTTTTACATGTATTTTTACAAGATCTATCATAGAAATTTTCTCCTTTCCTATGAGTAAAAAAACGCTCCTGACGTGTCAGGAGCAGTTCTTCATGCGTTGCTTAAGCTTCTTCAGGATAAACAGAGACCTGTTTCTTATCCTTGCCGACACGCTCATACTTGACAATACCTGCTGCTGTAGCAAACAGAGTATCATCGCCGCCGCGCTTTACATTCTTACCAGCGAGAATCCTAGTGCCTCTCTGACGGTAGATAATAGAACCACAGTTAGTGAATTCTCCATCAGCCTTCTTGGCACCAAGTCTGCGTCCTGCGGAATCACGTCCGTTCTTGGTAGAAGATACACCCTTTTTGGATGCGAACAGCTGCATATTCAGTGTGAATTTCATCGTATTACACCTCCGATATCTTTATTATGATAAACTTTCGATTTGCTTCCATAGCTGTCTGCAGTTGGATCAGTCCCGTACGAAGAATCAATTCTGTTCTTTCACTCGGGTGCTGGATATGAATTGATATATGCCCTTCTTCAACGACAATATCTTTCACTCCGCACAGCTCATCCAATGCATTGCACAGCCCTGTACCAATACCGCTCACGACAGCACATACAAGATCATGTCCATAGACATCCGAGCCAGCATGGCCCTTGATCTCCAGATCGACAATCCGATGATTGCTTTCATTTACGGCAATATGAATCATGATTAACCCTCGATTGCGACAATTGTCAGTTTTGTATATGGCTGACGATGGCCCTGTCTGTGATGAGTTGAGCCCTTCTTTGGCTTGTACATGAAGATCCTGATCTTCTTTTCCTTGCCCTGCTTTTCAACTTTGGCTGTGACCTTGGCACCCTCTACATATGGTGTTCCGATCTTTGTTCCTTCGTTGGAAATCAAACAAACCTTGTCAAATACTACTTCATCTCCAGCCTCTGCGTCGAGCTTTTCAACGTAGATTTCCTGGCCAGCTTCAACCTTGAGCTGCTTACCGCCTGTTTCGATAACTGCGTACAATTTAATACACCTCCTGTCATTATCTTAAAGACGCGCCATGAAGGTGACATTTCTGTCTTAGACCTTTTCTGAGCGGTTACGAGACCTCACAAGAGGGCTGATAACATGACTATGATACATGGATTAATCCATTACGTCAACGCTTAAATTGCTCAGGCAGCGGCAGAATGAATGATTCTTTCCAGGTCAGCGCAATGCTTTATAGATCTTCTGAGCAAACTTTTTGCGATCTTTTTCGGAAGAATTGCTCAGCGATGTGATCAAAGCATAGATCTTCAGCTTTTCTTTTGTGTTATATCCATCATTCGTCTCTACTTCAACGATAGTCTCATTCAGCCTATCCAGAAGATCCTGTTCGCTCATCTTGTCAAGATCACCTGTATTCTTTTGAAAATTCTCCGATACTTTTGCATCATGCTTTGCCATGTGCTGTCTCCTCAGAGGAAATCTTCCTCATTCTTCGCCGGTTCAACGACCGCTGTTTCTTCTTCATCTACTGCTTTCTGAATAAAGGAAGCATAGTCAAACTTTGCTTCATAGTATTCACACTTTCTCAGCGTCGGATGTGTCACCGGATTCTTTGGATCAAAGATCGTGCAGCAGTCTTCAAATGGCAGGATGGATGTTTCATAAGTGCCGATTTTTCTGGCCAGATCAATGATTTCCACTTTATCATAGCATACCAATGGTCTAAGCACCGGCATTACCGTGACCTGATTAATTACATTCATGGAAGCCAATGTCTGTGAAGCAACCTGTCCTACCGATTCACCTGTAGCAAGTGCCAGACAGTCGTTCTTCAAAGCAATCTGTTCGGCTTCGCGGAACATCATGCGCCGCATGATCGTAATGGCATACGGATCGCCGGCGGTCTTATAGATCTGCAGCTGAAGATCCGTAAAATTAATGATATGCACCTTCATATGTCCCTGATATTCCGATACCATTCCTGCTAAAGCAAGCACCTTTTTCTTTGCATTGTCGCTTGTATACGGCGGCGAAGCAAAATGAACAGCCTCAACTTTCAGTCCTCTCTTCATCAGCTGATAGGCAGCCACTGGTGAATCAATTCCTCCTGACAGCATCAGCAGCACCTTGCCGTTGATGCCGGCCGGATATCCTCCTGCGCCTGGGATCTTATCAGAAGTAATATAGGCGCTCTCGGCATGGATCTCGATACGGATCATCAATTCAGGCTGATGAACATCCACTTTCAGATCAGTATGTTCCAGGATCTCACCGGCAATGATCCGATTGACTTCATCCGAATGCATAGGATAAGACTTATCGTGCCTCTTTGTCATCATTTTAAATGTCTTTTTATCGGTATCCTGCGCAATCTGCAGACATCTCTCCTTCAGTGTCTCAATGTTATTTGATACTTTTTCAGTGAAGGAGAAAGAAGAAATACCAAAGACTTTCTGCAGCTTTTCGGATATCTCTTCGGGATCCTGATCGGTCAGTTTGACATAGATGCGATCATATGTCTTGGTATATACCAGATCGTCATAAGCACGCAGTGCATACTTCACATTTTTAAATAGGCGTGTAATAAAATCTTTGCGGTTCTTTCCTTTTGTTGTGAGTTCGCCATAGCGGATCAGCACAGTGTCATATTTAACCATAATGCGCAATAATCTCCTTTAGTGATTGCAGGAAGAGAGAGATCTCTTCTGCTGTATTGTGATATGAAAGTGAAATGCGGATGCAGGAACTGGCTCTTCTGCCTGAAAAGCCCATGGCCGTCAATACATAGCTTGGATCATCGCTCTTAGAAGCGCAGGTGCTCCTGGCGCTGACCATAAAGCCCTTAGCATTCAATGCATTCTGCATCACTTCACTTGGAATCTTTTCATAGGACCAGTTCACTGTCGATACAACAGCATCTGCCGGGCTATTGATCTCGACACCGGGAATTTCAAGCAGTCCTGCGACCAATTGATCCTTCAATGCTTTGATCTGATCGTGATACTTCTGTCCATTTTCCAGCGCCAAACGCAATGTCTTAGCAAAGACCATATCTGCGCAGGCATTTGCCGTTCCCCCGCGGATGCCATATTCCTGTTCACCGCCATTGATCAGCGGAAGAAAAGGAACGTAGGATTTCTTTATAAAGATACCAGATCCCTTCAATCCTTCCAGCTTATGGGCAGACAGCGATGCCATATCCACATTATGCAGATCCAATGGGACTTTGCCAATGGCCTGTGTCAGATCGACATGGAGATACGCATGACTTTGTTTCTTTACGATCTCCGCAATCTCAGAGATCGGATTGACTGCCCCGCTCTCATTATTGACATACATGATCGATACCACAGATGTATCCTCATCTAGAGCCGCCTTCAGATCTTCGATCCGGATCTTTCCGGACGCATCTACGGGGAGATATGTAATATGATAGCCAAAATACTGTTCCAGCTGCTGGCATGCATTCAGGATCGAACTGTGCTCAACATTGGTTGTAATAATATGCTTTTTCTCCCTCTGTGCAAGAGCACAGCCTTTGATAGCTGAACTGTTTGCTTCCGAAGAACCGCTGGTGAATATAATATCCGAGCTCTGGACTCCTAAAAGCCCGGCGATTGCTCCCCGAGCTTTTTCCATCATCGAACTGATCTGGCTTCCTTCATCATACAGAGACTCACTGTTGACATAATATGTTTCAAGAAGTCCTTCATAGCTTTTCAATACTTCCGGATGAATCTTGGTCGTACTGGAATTGTCAAAATAGATCCTACGCTGCACTCTTTGCATTCTCCCTGACAATCGATTCATAGTTCCCCGGATGGATCTTCTCCATCGTTGAAATAGCGATCTGCAGAGCCTGTGTATATTCGCCATTGCGGAAGCATAATTCACTTCTTGTCAATTCACTGTCAATATCTTCATACGTTGAACGGTAGCGGTTGCCGAAGACGATCGTATTCTCTACCATCACAACAGTACCGACAACATTGTTGACATTGTTGTACAGCTTATAGATGAAATCCAATGCTTCCTGCAGGGTCGAATTCAGCAGCTGAATGCTGATCGGTGTTTCTTTCAAAAGGCCTTCCAAATGGTGGATATACGTATTTGCCTTATCCATATCATCCTGATACGTTGTCGATATATTCGGCAGCTTATAGCGGCGGATCTTGACCTGCATCGAATTCATAATGATCTGCAGTTTGACCAGCTGCTTCTTGGCCCGGTCGACATCATTGTTTGCCGCATCCATCTGAGCCCTCTGCTGCTTCAGTTCTTCATTGATATCTGTATATCCCTGCAGCAGCTGTTTCAGAGAGATCACCACTTCGCTGGCTGGCACTGCATAGCTCTTTGCCTGTGCCATTGTTTCCGGACGTGAAGCGTTGAGATGATCCAGAAGTGCCGCATTCTTCTGCAGGACTTCTTCCATCTCATGCAGGCCGAACTGATTCGCCGAAGAATCAGCATTTGCCCGCAGATAGCTTTCTGTCTGATTGACTTCATTCGCCAATGTTTCTGTTTCTTTGGTCAGGGTACGCATTTCATCGTACGCTGTACCTTCCTTCTTTACTGCTTCATCCATCTGTGTCAAGCGCATCTTATAATCATCCAGATGTTCCCCAACACCATCCTGTCTGCCAGCCTTGAGCTTGATCAGATCTTCCTTCAGGGAAGCAGATAAAGCAGCCAGATTCTTTTCAATCTCCAAATGCTTCAGATAGACACCGCGGTTCTTATGATGCTGGTAATCATGATGCAGTGTCTCAGCCATGCTTGGAATCACGCCGCGGGCATCTTCCAAGAGACCAGGCATTGTATCGACCATCTTTTCAAGTTCGCTCATTGAAGTACGGATCGTTTCCAATTCCGCATTTGCTTTATCAAAATCAGAAGAGAACATCCACTCTTCAAATGTTGTGAACATCTTTTCTGTATCATTGATCTTCTGCTCAACTGTGCTCCAGTTGAAGGACAGACGTGAAGCATTTTCCTGTGCCTGCGACTTCAGAGCACGGAAACGATTCTTCAGTGTAGTGACTTCCTGACGCTGAGCCATTTCTTTTGCCAGAATATCATCCAGCAGAATATCCAAAGACTTCACTTCACGATGTGCATCAGTGATATCCTGTTCCAGACTATTGATCAATCCATCCGCCTTTCTCAGCTTTCCGGCAATGATAAAATCTTCCGCTTCCGCAAGATGTTCAGAAATAGCAGACATATCTGTTTCCGTCTTGGAAAATTCTGTCTTAGCTTTTTCTACTTTATCAATTGTTTCCTGATCGACGCGTGAGATAGCAACCGCCTTATTCATCTTAAAAGAAAGCGGAACCTTTTTAATCTCGTTATATTTCGTCTCCAGTTTTTCCAGATCTGTTCTGTACCTCTTTGTATTGATCCTGGTCACGATCAGCCAGATTGTAAGAACTACAACAATAATAATAATAGCAATTACGACTTTGCTGTCAGACAGGTAACTCAGGAATTTATTCATAGTGTCGTCTTCCCTTCATATCATTCATTATATTACCACAGTTTGTGAAATTTCTGTACTCCCACTTATCCCTTCATTGACATTGCTTTTTTGTTCTGTTATTATCAACGATGCGTCAAATGATAGCAGCATGCAGAGTCATGCACATTGGCGTTGCTAACAGTTATACTGCAGACAAAGTAGCTGAGCTGCAATCAGTGAAATATCTCCATAGCAACACCCTGCATTGATGATCTGTACCTGTTGTTGTTTCTCAGCCATTTAATAGGAGGAAACAAAACATGGCACGTTACACAGGACCGGTCTGGAAAAAATCCAGACGCTTGAGCTTCTCCATCTTAGAGACCGGTGAAGAACTTAAGAAAAGAACTTATGCCCCAGGCCAGCATGGCCCGACCAAGCGTATCAAATTAAGCGGTTACGGACTTCAGCTTCGTGAGAAGCAGAGAGTGCGCAACATGTACGGACTGAATGAGAGACAGTTCGCCAACCTGTTCCAGAAGGCTTCCAAGATGGAAGGCATGGCAGGTGTCAACTTCTTAGTTCTGCTGGAGAGCAGACTGGACAACCTCGTCTACAGAATGGGCTTTGCAAGAACACGCAAAGCTGCCAGACAGTTAGTCAACCATGGACATATCGAAGTCAATGGCAAGAAGATGGATATCCCATCCGCATTGATCAAGGCAGGCGATACAATTTCACTTCGCGAGAATTCTCGCAATATGACAGTTGTCAACGAAGCACTTGAGAGCAACATCTCAGCTCCTGCATTCGTTACTGTCGATAAAGAAAACAAAAAAGGAACTTACGTTAGAATCCCTGAAAGATCTGAGCTCAATCAGGAAGTCAACGAACAGCTCATCGTCGAATACTACAACAGGTAAAAAGACACAGAGAAGCCGCAGAAATGCGGTTTCTTTTTTTATCTTATCTGCTTCTGCTCAGGATCTAAAAGTAAATGACAAATCGTGAGTACCTAGATAAATGAAAACCAAGTTCTGAAGTTGATATGCTTCATTGCTTGGTCTTATTTTCTGATCTCTTTTGGAAGATTCTCTGACCACGGCATAAGTTCTTCTAGGAACTTCAGGCCATGTTCATCCATATGCTTTGGTATTTCTCCCAGCAGATATTTGATGTATTCATAGATCCGCAGATTGTTTGCTTTAGCTGTCTCCACAATACTATAGAGTACTGCACTTGATGCGGCACCTTTGACTGTATCGATCATGACCCAGTTCTTTCTTCCAATCGTGAATGGGCGAATTGCTCTTTCTGCTGTTGAATTATCCAATGGTACGCTT